>JAEOTE010000097.1 GCA_016839945.1 Candidatus Heimdallarchaeota archaeon
AGAGATTCTTAATCTAGGTTTCAATCTAAAATGACAAATATTTAGCTGATCATCTTTAGATAGTTTGTTCATTTTTCTTATTATCTTAGTTCTATCTTTTTCTGCATCAACACTTTTATCAAAATTTGTTTGATCTCCATAATCAAGAATCACTTCATGAATATTATTTTTTGGAATTTGAACTTTAAAGAAATCAAGACCATTTTCTAGTCTTGATAATTCAGGGTGAGTTAATCCACAGAATGGAGTATCAATAGTTGTAGTACCCAGTTTTAGTTTTGCAGTTCTAAATTCATCTATATTCGTTTTAACATTGAAATCAAATGACATTGCTTCTACTTTCCCTAATTCTCTCTTCCTTGATTAATATCACTAAACTTCCTCTATTAGTTTAATAAACCTTTCTTAATATTTTGCAAATTAAGCTATCTAAACACATTCTTTTCTGTTCTAAATGTGTAAAATTAATTCCAAATAATATTTCAAGACAAATAATCTTCTGAATTTTTCATTATACTGCAATCAGAAAACAACATTAGTCAGAAAGATGTCTTCTTGTTTCCTCTTCTTTACTGTATTATTCCACCTTCTCGGCAATGGAAATTAAGTATACTTCCAATGGAACTAAAAAAATCCAAACTATTCTTATGATTAAGGATGAGGGTTTCTTGATGTTGTTCAAATTATTATTCAATTCTCTCTAGTTTAAAACAAACAGGTCGAATTCCATCTGGACATGTGGCATAAGCTACATCTTTTCCAGTCCAGCCTTCATAGCAACCACCCCATTTTAGCATCCAAAAATCTTTGAAAATTCCATACCATGCATGAGGGCAAAATCCTTCTGGCATACGAATATGCATTTCTTCATCAACTAAATATTCTGCTCCTTCCTTTAGAAAGCACGGAGGAATGGGTTCTCCTGTTTCACGAATGAAATCCTTTCCAATTACATCCTTTGGAGTAAATTTCTTGATTACAGTTATTTTGATTTTCACCATGATTTTTCCAACTCATCTAGATGCAATATTAGATTCCTTATCTCTTTCTCTATAATTTTTAACATGAAAATTAGGAGTTTCAAATCCTTATATATTTTTTTTATTCTTCTTCTTTCTTCTTTCTTATCACCTATTAGGCAGTGGAAATTGACAAAAAATCAGGTGGAAAAAATGATATGGTTTTTCGTCAACTATTGCTCCTATAATAACACTTAGCATTTGATGAGGTGAGTATCTGATCAAATTTTACTTTCTTCATAAGAAGTTCTAGAGATTTTCGAATATTTAAAACCGTTTTCCGCTAGTTGAGCTAATTCCTTTCTTTAAAAATGCTTATAAGTTCCTCTATAATACATTCGATGATTCAGATGAATATCGAAGAGGAAAAATTCTATCATATAGTTTTTGAAAATCAAATACTTGCACATGAAAGGTTTAATGAAAAAATCCCTGAATCTATGGAACAAGTTGAGATTTGGATTAGTGATAGATACTTTATACATATTTCTAAAAAAAAGTGGCTAATCGTAAATCTTGTAGATAACAAGTTGCTTTTCTTAGATACTCATTTGAAGCTCTATACAGATTATTCACTTCCTTTAGATTTACTCCAATGTTTAAATAAAGTTGCTAGATTACAATACAAGAACAGCTATCGTAATAAGGGGAAAATTACCAAAACAGATCAATCAAAGAAAATAAACAACATGGAATGTGAGGAATTGTTAATAGTAACTGAAGATATAAATCACACTACTATTAACCAATGGGTAACAAATGATGTTCCTTTTAATCTTGAGAATTATTATCAATTGATGGGGATAGCAAGAAGATTTCAGTTCCCTAATCATGATGATTCGTTTCATCAGCAATTAGAAAAAGTAACAGGTTTTCCTATTTATGAAGAAATTGCTCAAACGATTCGAGGGAAAGAACTTCGAATTATCAGAAAGATTAAGGAAATCAATGAGGAGAACCTTCCAAGTGACATCGCTGATATTCCTAAAGACTACACTCTTAAGGAAAAGATATCTTATCAAGAATTAATCACTCAAGAATTAACTCCTTTACAGAAATACTCTCCCGAACAAGAGAAGATTATTCAGTTCTTACACTACCATCACGACTGGTATTTGAATAGAGACATTAATAGATTAGATGAATGGATAACTCGAAACTTTACAGAGAATACCTACATTATTGGAACCAATGGTGTATTTCCAGGGGAATTTGAATGGCGTAAGGGAATTCAAGCTGCAAAAGAAATCTACGCTAATGATTATTACAATAAATGGAACTTACGGTTATTTATTGAAGAAGCAGATATTGAAATTGATTTTGAAGGTCAATTCGCATGGGTGGTGGTTTTTGGAATGGTTACTAGAAAAGCAACAGACCATGAGTCTCGAAGCTCTGAAGCAAGTAGAAAACGCTCCTTAGCTAGAATAAAATCATATACTGAAACTGAATGGGATACTAAACGAGCTCTCTATGAAGTCATACATGATGCCAGCATGATCTTAGTTCAATATGAAAGAGGAGAGATATTTTTCTGGCCTGTAAGATGCACTTTTAATCTAAAAAAAGTGAATAAAGAATGGAAGATTAACCAACTTCATTATTCATGGTCTGGATATGGTTTTCCTGCTGTTCGTTTGTTTGACGTTGATATAGAATAGTTTGAAGATATTTCAAATTATACTCAAAGTGTTCACCTATTTTAAAAGAATCAGCTGTTTTTTCTCCAATTGACCAATATGTTGGTTGTTTTTCAGCTCCTGTGTAAATTAATGGATTGATTTTTTTCATATCAGGTAATCCTTCAAACAAAAATTGTTCAGATTAATAAATTGTTAGTGTCTTCTCGTGAGAACCATGATCATTCCTAAAGTGAATAAAGCTATTAAACCACTAACCCATTTTATTGGAGTACCTTGAGTTTGAGTACTTTTTGAATTCAATAAAATTAATTCTAATAATTCTTGTTCTTCTTCACCCATGATACTTTGTTCATAATATTCATAGATTCTCATCCTTTGTAAATAACCCCAAGATATATTGTAACTAACTTCAAAGCTTTTCACTCTTTCAAATGTGTCTGCACTAGAAGAAAATTCTTCTGATTCATATGATTCCCATTTCAAATTGAAAAGATTAGCAGTAATATTGACTTCAAACATTCCGCTTTCGTTATTGAAACAACTAGGTTGTAATTCATCTTCTAAATCCTCCCAGTAATTTGTTCTATCGGGTGAAGTAGGTGACCCGTGACGTTCTGGTCCTACGTATCCAAATTCATAATCACCCATCTCATCAAAAGCATCAACATAGTAATCCCATTCTTCAACACTCGAGAGATCTATTTCATTTAGATACACGCTTACCCAGTTTTTAGTATTATATTGTAATGTATAAGGTTCACTTAGGTATAAATCATCAGGATCTGTTTTAACTTCAAATCTAATTGTATCTCCTTCTTCTACCAAATAGCCATCAGCTAGTGTCCAATTGAAATCAGCTTCTTTTATGAATGTATTCACATTCCATTCTAGGATCACACCAGGAACAATAAAATCTGAATAATAATAATTAATTTCAGATACTTGAGCAAGATTCGAATTACTGAAGGTAAATGAAAGAAATGAAATTAGTACTAGACTAAAGAGTATCTTCTGTTTAATCTGCATTTTAAAGAACCAACCATTCTCAAGCTATTTTGTAAAGTATAATCGATTCCTTAATATATCTTTTTAATAGTTGCTAGTTATTTTGTAGAAATGATAGACGAAAAATGAGTTCTAGAATAAAGTTTCAGTGGAATTATTGAACTTGATTTAACATTGAAATTAACTGAAGTAAAAAACAAGAGAATCACAAGAATCATAAAGTTATATCTTTTCATTTTTAGTACCCCTTTATGATAAATCATGTTATTTTATAGTTCAAACACTTATAATAGGTTGTAAACCAATATAATAACATTATTTCCATGGAGAAAGATCTTACTTCAACATTCATGATCAGTATTTCTAAAGCGAATTAGTGAGTTTGATAATTTGATTTTAGTTTCTTCAAGGTTCTTGTATTTATTCTCATTCTTTATGTTTTTCAACTATTTGAGTTATTTTAGAATGAATATAATCTATGGTTAGTCCATCTTTTGTAAAGTAATAAGAACTAGCAAAATCCTCATGTTCAGCTTCAAATAATTCCAAGAGCTTTTGGTAAAATTTTAATGCTTCTTCAAACATTCCTTTTTCACTATAAATCAAACCATTTATTACTAGATTATCAACAATATTGAAAGTACAGCCAATATTTCTATATTCTTTTTTTCTTCTGAAACCTATCTTTTCAGCAGTTTTAACTGATCCAATATTTCTTTTAGCACAATGCCATCCAACAGAGCTATACTTTGAAAGACAACATTCTGCAGTAGCTGAACCAACAATTGTTGCAAAACCTTTTCCTCGGTATTCTTCTCTTGTTGCAACACCTACTTCAATATCATTTTCAAGTGTGAGATATTCTGTAGTACACCAACTTACAATCTCTTTATTATCTTTAAGAAGATAGAATCCTCTAATTTCTATTAGATTTTCTTCAAGAGGAGTCCAACATTCTTCAATCTCATTCCTAAGCCATTCAAAATTCTTAAGATGTTTTCTATCTAAGAATGATAAATCTACAGGTTCCACACTATATCCTTCAGGTATCTTTTCTCTCCAATTACTATCTGCTATTTCTTCGATTTCATAGTAATATCTTTCATTGATAAAAGGGTAAGGAAAAACCTTTCTTAATGCTTCAATCCAATCTTCAGTTTCAATATAGAAGAAAACATCACCATTATAAAGATCTATGAATTCTTGCTTCCTTTCTTTAAAAAGATAATCTGCAATTTCTTGGTTAAAAATTTCATTATCGGTCCTTCCGCCTAGAAAACCTTTCTGTCTCATTAGAACTAGAGCAGTCTGAGGAGCAGCAGAATCATCTACAAAAACATGTTTTTTAACAGATGTAAGTTGAAGGTGACTTCGAACAGCATTAGCATATCTAGCTTTATCAAAAAGGTGTATAATTTCTATATACCTATCTGCTGGGAGTAGATACATAATCACGATAATTTATTCATATTATTATAAACTTAATGTACAATCATATGAGCAAGACTAGTTGGAAAAAATTAAAGTGAAACTATAAGATTTTATTCGAAATAGGAAATGAGATGAAGATACTTTTTTGTCGAAGAGAAATAATTGCTTCAAAAACATATAGTAATTTTTTCTCCTTTACATCCTTGTAGTTATTTAGAAGATTTTCTAAATAGAAATGTCCTTTAGATTCCATTAGTTTTAAACTAAAATTATATATCTCCTTTTCCAATTTATTGAGAGTATATTCATCTGATTCAATTATTTTGGTTTTGTGGAGTAAATTCAGTGAAAGTGCAAATTTTTCTTCTATTAATGCTTCAGATGATGAAAATTTGTGTATCTCTCCTGTCCAATTAGCTAATTCATTGTAAAATTTCTCTTCGAAAATTTCTGAGAAATCTTTTAGTTGGTTAATTACCTTTTCACTTGGAATCACACTATAAATCGCAGCAATTCGTACAAATATCCCATCAAACATTACTATGTGATGATCCTTGTAATTCATATATTGAAGAATAGTTTCTCCTGTTTCATTTGTTGATAATGAATTTTCTTCTAGAATATTTCCTCCGAATGATGAAAAGGCATGAAGTAAACCTGCCATAAGATTTGCATCAATTTTTGTATCTTCAGCTAAAGGATCCAAAAAACATAATCCTGATTCTTTATGGATAATTAGTAATCTAATTAATTTTATCGAATCTTGGAATTCTATCATCATATGCTTTAATTCAAGTAATTTTGTTTTTTTTCCTGGAACATAGAAAATTCGTCTAATAAAAAATACCATAGTTACTGAAACTAAAGCACTAAGACTCACCCACCCTATATAAGTAAAAACTTTTCTTAAAAGTGGAATGGGATTCTTTACTAATATGTTAGAACTTGCAAATCCTACTTCTGTTCCATTTGTCCAAATTATATTTATACTATAGATCCCCTCAATTTGATATTCTGAATGGAAATCATATAAGAAAATTGCATTATATTCAGAAAGATTATCAATCAAAGAAACTTGGTCAATATGTATTTCTAATTCATTAGGATCATAAACTAATAACCAAAACTGTCCACTTGATATCTCCCTTCCATTTGTATCAGATATTTTACAACAAATCCTAACTTCTTTTTCATGGTAAGATTCGGTGATTATATTATCTTGTTCATCAAGAATATCTACTTCAATAATTCTGTTTTGAGAAATAAACTCAATCTCCCAGAATCCATCATCTGAATCTTGAATTAACAAACTAAACGAATTTTGAGTCCAATTGCTATGATTTATTGTATTACAAAGAACAGATGAAACCATCCAATCATTCTCTATACTGATATTCAGTATCTTATTTTCTGCATTATTTGGGTACTCTACAATAAATGAAGAAGTCCAACTGGTAGTATTTTGTTCAGAATTTATCTGAAATTCTGTGTCAATCGTATAGCTATCATAAAAGTAACCACGCCAGATAACATCGTAGCTAATCTCCCATTGATAGAAATCAGACCAAGAAAAATCTATGAATAATGAAATATTATTGTTAGTCATATTTATCGCAGGATTTAAAACACCACTATCCCAAATCCCAATTCCCGGTGTTATTTGATCTGTAATCGTAATATTATTTACTCTAAGGTTAATATCTGATGGGTAAAGATTATCCAAAATTGGTGAAATAGAGCAATTGAGGAAAAAATCTTTTTCTAAATGAAAGAAATCTAAAATATATGAATATGCATCTCCTTCATCAGTATTATCTGGTATTGCATCATCAGAACAACAGACCCAATTAATTTTCGAAGAATCTTGATTTGGTCTACAGATTCCTAGATAAAATGTATTTGCATAAGTGGTTGTTGGGTCAACTATTAATGTTTCATTTAATTCCAACCAAACCCATCTTTCTTCGCCTAATAGAATATTTGGTGCTATTTGAACATCAATTTCTTGTGATAAAGGTGAAGTCGTATTTGGTAAAGTTGCTGATACGACTCCAGGTATTGCTGAATAAACCTGAAATCTTATAAAACCGTCTGATTCTCCACGAAGATAAATCCAGAAACCATTTATCTTAACAAGTTGCGATCCATTTATATAAAAACCCATATAAAGAATTTCAGTTTTTTGGATGAAATTTACTTCAGGAGACATTGAAGGGTCGTAATTTTCAACAGCAGTTATAATATACAAAGCTTCAATTCTTGAGAAATTTAAAACTTCTCTATACAATAAACCTACTTTATCAGAAATAGTAATATTCTTCTGAGAAAATTGATCTGGAAAATATTCAGAAATCTGCCAGAGATTCTGAGTAGGCCTAGAATTACCATTTTCTCGAAATGATGTAGGATGTTTGTAAATGCTATGAATATCGTCTCCATTTTGAATATGCTTTTCAAATGAAACAATATTTGACTGCTCTTCTGTACTAAATTTTGATTTCTCTGTTCTTGTAGTAATGAAATTTTCCGTTTTTTGAGAGAATGGACAATATATCATTATATTTGCAATTATTACGATTACAAGCAGAACATTTACTGTAGTTGATTTCATACTGCTCTAAATAATAAATACTAGAAACATGTGTAAAAAAACTTTCGTTATACTGAATTTTTAATAGAAATAAATGATGATAGTGAGAACTTTGATAAATTACTTTTTGTGCATTATAGAATCTTTTGAAGTTGTTTTTAGATTTTGTTAATCAATAAACATATTATGTTTTTTAATTTTTATAAGTGCATCTAAAATTATAAATCTTAAAATATCGAAAAATTAATTCTGAATTGAAATTATTGGTAAGTTGAAAAATCAGATTTCTTCTTAGAATATTGGTTTCCCATAGTGTTTTCTATGTTCTGATTATAAATCTTTAATTCTTTAACTGTTCCTACGATTCCCCATATAATTAATGTAAGATATGCAGGAATGACAGCATACACTAGAAAATAGTTTTGCAAAACTACTTTAGTAAATACATCTATAAAAACTACAGCTAGAAAGATTGAGAAGAATTTAATTCCTTTTTTCTTTCTACCAGCATACATAAATCCTATGCCTGGAATTAGAAAGAAAGGAAAAATCAAAAATATGTTCTTTTTTGGGAAAAAATTCTTGTCTTGAAATGCGTTGGTGATTTTATCTTTTGGACTAGGTTCTTCTTGAGTGTAAGATTTGTCATAAATATACCCAACAGTTTTACTAAATTTCCTTAAATTAACTCCACATTTTGGACACTTCCTACTTCTATTCGGAATTGATTCACCACAATTAACACAATATTTCTCCATCTTATTCTCCATCTTCTTAGGTTGGTAAACAGTCTCAATTGAATAAATATAGTTAATTGTTTTGCAAAATTTCTTTTTCATGCGGTTTCATTACAGTTGCTTTAATGTTCTATGAAAGAAAATAGCAATAAGTTATCAACATATACTTATTAGTAAATTATGAAGACAAATGTCACAGCTGAAAAAATTGTTTACTCATCCAAAATTTAGAATTGTCCTCCTAGTATCGTTCTTAACAATAGTAGTATGTTCAGCGACACTTGGAGGAATATATACCTACTTTACTGGGGATCTTATTATCAAGTTTGAACAGAACCTAAATGATATCGATCCTCAAGATATGGGAGTAGAAGATTTTATTGAAGACTTTGAATTTATGTATAATTTTTTTGCAGTTAATTATCCATTCTTCGATTTGTATGAGAGAAGAATAGATTATAATTGGCTTGATCTCAAGGAAGGATATTTGAACAGAATCAGGGATTGTGAAAATAGCGCTGAATTTCTTAATGTTATACTTGATGCTATCAATACTCTGCAAAATTGCCATACTTACCTTGTGCAACCATCTTTTACTTCTACACAACGCGAATGGTTTGTAGAAGATGATAAATATCCATATTATGAAATTTTCAACGAAGAGGTTGTTGATGCCAATCAATACTGGATTCCTATCTACAATAACGTAATGTACCAAAGAGATAATTGGTTTCTTGGTGAAAATAGAGTACACTATGATCTATTGATGGTTTATGATAAAGGAGATTATGTCGTTCATAAAGTGTGGAATACTACAGATAATCACTTAATTAGTTCCAAAGTAGTGGCAGTGGATGGATTTCCAATTCACGACTTGATTAAAGAAAGCTACAATATTACATATCTCCATTATGATTACGCAAGGGCTAGGAATTATGTAGAATTTTTGAGACCTTTATATTTGGATTTTTCTACAGACTTTACTTTTGAAAATTTAACTGGTGAACAATTCAATAAAACACTATCCTTTGATTCTACATTTTATTATCCTTCAATTAACTGGAGAGGGTATTATCCAAACCTACCTGATGTGTCAACAGTACTATACCCGATTGAACGAGTTGGGTATCTACAAGTTGGAGGAATGCATAATCCCTCATTCATTCTTCATGAACAAATTATGTCTTTCTATGAATCTATCGCAGATTATGATCATCTTATATTTGACATAAGAGGAAATAGTGGTGGTAATGATTATTTTTGGTATCACGAACTTGTTGAACCACTTCTTAAAGAAAAAGTTAAATCAACAGTATATCTAGCACTTCATAAAAAAGCGATATATTCACATATGATGAGGAGAGAACGACAATGGTTCTTCACAGTTTCAAAATCTCGTTTTAGCGAATTACCTCCAGAAGCTCAATCTAAAGACGTAAAAATCTACAAAAATCATCTTACAATTGAACCAACAAATACAGTAGATTTTGATGGAACAATTTCTGTTCTAATTGACAAGAATATTTTTTCAGCATCTGAATCTTTCTCAGTTTTTTGTAAAAATACTGGTTTTGCCACTTTATATGGTACAAATACTGGCGGTGATGGTATTGGAGATGCTACTTACTTCGTACTACCCAATAGTAAACTGATCATTCGATACTCCTACATTCTAGGTCTCTTCCCCAATGGTCATGCTAATGAGGAAACACATACTCCACCAGATGTGTATTATGAGAGTTCTGCAGGCAATTGGAGTGAATTAATAGATTTTGTTATAAACGAACTTACTGGATGAAACTTAGTCCTCAATTAAGAAATGTACAGATGCATCAGCATCTTTTCTTATTTTTCATTTAAGATTGCTATAAATATTTTCTAGTCTTTCCTTTGGGTCTTCTAACTTGAGCATGTCCCATAATCCTTCAAGTGTTTCGCAAGAGAAATCATTGCAATAAGCACAATTTTTAACACCTTTCTCTAATCCACAGATTCTTACATTGCAACTGTTACAATGAACGAACAATTCCTTACCATGTGTTATACACCCATCACAGTTAATCTGTTCAGGCTTTACTGAAAATTCTGGTCCTGACCAAGCTTGAGCTGTTTTTTCTCTAAGTTCCATATCATCAGTTCTTTTAGCAATATAAGCAGGACATTCTAAGCAATTTATCCCACAAAATGATATTAGTTCTTCTTGTGTCATATCATTTAGAAGGAGATTTTTTACTATATAAAGCTTAAGAGATTTTACATTAAATCCAATTACGTAATTCAGAATACTCAAAAAGAAACAATATTAGTACAATAGTTAGTTTTCGATTATTAATCATGATTGTTTTCATTATTATCAAATCCAAAGAAATAGACAAAAATATACATTTTAATCTACTATAATAATCTATCTGGAACTTTCCCAAATATATTAAATAAAATTTAAAGAGTGAAATTACTTCACTTTTAATCTCTTAGTAGCCATAAAACATTGAATTATAAGTTGCTCTGATTCGAGATTTTCTGTAATTCTTGTTTGTTGTTAGGCTATTTCTTCTATGTAGTTTGTAACGATTCCTACTTTGTTTTGATTTAGGTCCATAGAAGCCAAAACCTAAATCTAGAATCTTTCTTTTGTTTTGTGTTGCCATAGTTATCACAGGTATACAATATCTTTAGTACGTATAAATTTTTATGCGACATACGTCGTGTATTTAAAAAGATTTATAGAAGATTGATAGTAATTTAATTTGTGATAAAGAGTAAGATTGCAATTAGTACTGAAAAATATTATTCTTGTGAAGTTTCTAAGAATCTCCCAGTAAGAATCTCAGTCATAGCAGTAAATGGTCCTGAAGGATTGGGTTTTGTTGAAGCACTAGACAAGAAAAAAGAAACTCTTGATCAGTTTGTGGAGCTAATGAAGAAATCAGATCAGATTATTGAATTTTGTATCACTCACAAGATGCCTACAATGTACTGGAATAAAAGTAAACATAAGCTAGATTATCCGTCTATACACGATTCAATTCTTGAAAGTGGAAGTATGACAATACTACCTATTATAATTGAAAATGGGATTCAGTATCACAATATCCTATCTCCCAGTGCAGATAATTTTAGGAAATTGTTAGCATATTTAAAAGAAAGATTTACGGATGTTAACATCAGAGCATTATCATCCAAACCTACGGAGACTTTACAGGATTTCTTAACAGATAAGCAATATGAAACCTTAATGCTTGCACATAGAAAGGGATATTATGAAATTCCTAGGAGATGCACTCTTGAAGAAATAGGAGAAGAATTAGGTATTAAGAGAGTTGCATGTCAAGAAAGGATACGAAGAGCGGAACAAAAAATTATCAATTACTATGTAAAAGATACACTGTTCAGTAATTATGGCATCCAATGACTTATATTAATTTAACTCGATTCTAATGGGATACTATTTCTATTTAACTAAAAATGGTATATCTAAAACTAATGCTTTTTCGGGACAATCTTCTTCACATACTCCACAATACCAACATTCATCATATTTCTTGTATGGGTGTCCATCATTATTCAATCTAATAATGTCCATTGGACAACGTTCTACACATTCACCACAGCTTGTACAGAGATCTACATCCACTATTAAAGGCATTAGTTTTTTCCTCCTTTTTTTATCGGCACTAGTAACGTTTGAACTTCTCCTGATTTTATCCCTTTTTTAAGAACAATATGCTTAAGCCAATTCCTGTCATCTTTTTCAGGATAATCTGTTCTATAATGAAACCAACCCCATCTACTCTCTTTTCTAGCAAGAGATGCATGAACTGAAAGCTCTGCACAATCAAGAATAAACTGTATCTCCTCGAATTTACTCAACTCATGATAATCAGTAATTCGTATGCTTTTCATTTCTTCTCTAAACCTTGGAAGCCACCATAGAAATCGTTTCAATTTTTGATCATTTTTTGGAGGTATAGCATAATCGCTAATTGTTCGTCTAACCTTATATTCGAAATCTTTAACAGAAATTGAACCATTTTTGTTGTTATCCATAATGTTGTGTAGACGTTGTTCTTCATCATTTATCATAGACTGATCTACTTCACTTAGTTCTTTATTATTAACAAATTTTACAGCTTCTTCAGCAGCTACTTCACCAAAAACAAAAGCCCCAGTTAAATGCTGAAATGGTACACATGCAACATCACCTGCAGCATAGAGCCCCTTTAAGGTTGTTTCAGCTTTCTCATTAACAACAATACCTGTCATTCCATGACCACCACAAAGTTGATACTCAGTCTCTCCTAACTCAATCAATCCTTCTCTGAAATCAACTCCACGATTTTCCCAGAATTTCTTCTGAATAGGTCTTTCAGTTGTAAACAGTATTCGTTCAATTTCTCGTATTCGTTCCTCAGGTAGATGATTCATTTTGATGAAAATAGGACCTCTTCCTTCTCGAAGCTCCTTCAACATATTCTGTGTGGAAACATACTCTAAATCAATAGTTTCTCCAAGTGCATTAACAACTTCTGCACCACGTGTCAAAGTAATGTATAGTAAGGGACAATTAAGATCCTTAATAAGAGGAGAACATTGTGTATATTCAAATCCTGTGAGTTGAGCCCCTGCTTGATAAGCTAATGAATATCCATCCCCTGCATTTCCTGGATAATCAAATGTTCCATACAAATATCCTGAATTTGGAAGAGAAAATCTAGCACAACCACCGTTTGCTAAAATAGTTACTTTTGCTTTACAGACAACAAATTCTCCTGATCTGATATTAAATCCCATAGCACCATTTGCTCGTTCTCCATTTGCCAAGAGTTTAGTTATAATAGTTCGGTTTATTATTCTCACTCCAGCTTCTTTGACTTTTTCTGCTAGCACTAATTTCAAATCTGGAGAATCCATCTCCAGTAAAAAGTTTCCTTTTGCATGAACCTGTAAGGAAATATATTTGTTCTCTTCATCTCGAGGAAAACGAATTCCCCAACTTTCAAGGCGTTTCAGCATAGAGTAGCTTCTCTCAGCCATAATATTGCTAGGATTGTAATCTAAAATTCCTTCAGTAGCTATTAGAGCAGATTTCATATATAATTCCGGAGATGTGATACCTGGTTGTACAACAATATTTAGAGCATCCATACCCATTGCAATAGAACCACTTCTACTTATCTCCCCTTTTTCAATAATCACTACACTAACATCTGGATTTTGTTCTTTTGCAACAATCGCTGCCATACAACCAGCACTCCCTCCACCAATAACAAGAATGTCTGTTTCCAAGTTCATGCTTTACTCAACTAGCAATCTATTCCTCATAACATTTAATAGTTGTGTAAAAAAAGTAGAATTGGTATAAATAATCAGAGAAATTATTGCATTATAGATTTTAAAACATAAAATTCTATAAATAACTTATCAAAAAGGATTAAATGTTTCATGAATGATTCAGTTTTGAAGAAAGATATAGATGTAACAACACTTGGGGTCAAGGTTGATAATAAGAAGTATAAGCTAGATGTTGCTGCTACTGGTTTTAGTCTGATGTCTAACAAAAGAGTCACTAATGTTTTTCGATTATCCTGTGTCTTAAACGAGGAAATTGATTCCAAAAAACTTCAAACTGCTATTTCAACAATTTTACCTCGTTTTCCTTACTATAGAGTGAGTATTAAGAAAGGTTTTTTTTGGGGAAAATTAGTTACTAATCTTGCAATTCCAGAAATACAGACTGATAGTAAATATCCTTGCCAATACATTCCATTTGGAAGAAAAAATCTTCTTTACAAAATTATTGTAGATAAGAACAAAGTTTCTCTAGAGTATCATCATTGCTTAACAGATGGTGGAGGAGGTTTGATATTTCTCAATTCTCTAATTGCTGAATATTTCAGAATTAAAGGATTATCAATTGAGGGTTGGAATGATATTCTTCTAGCAAAAGACAAAATAGATTGGTTGGAATTTGAAGATGCATATGATAGATATAAAAAGAAGAAAATAAAAGTTCGTGAAAAAAATATCATTGGAAGAAGTTTCTATATACCTAATAAAGTTGAACCTCCTGGAGTTTTTTATCTACAGAATGTAAATGTCTCACTTGAAAGTATCAGACAAAAATCTAAGGAGTTTAATGTTTCAATTACAGCTCTGTTAGCAGCAATATACTATTATTCTCTAGTAGAAATTCAAGAAAAAATTTATCATAAAAAAACAGAAGAACTAAAACCAATTAGTATAAGAATTCCAGTTAATTTAAGAGAAATCTTGATATCAAAAACAATGAGAAATTTCTCGGCAGCAGTTAGATTAGATTTGGGTCCTAGAAAGGAAGAGAAATCATTTGGAACAACAGTAAAAGTAATTCATGATACTCTAAAAAACCAAATTCAGAAGGATAAATTAATCTATAAAATTTCAAGAAACATAAAAACTGCAAATATGTTGATAATGCATTTAATACCCTTTCAGATTAAGAGATTCATTGTAAGAACATTTTATTATTTGGTAAATACTCCATTTTATAGTGGCATGATATCGAATTTGAGACAGGTTTCTATTCCTAAATTATTGGAAAAATATATTGATTCTTATGAGTTTACCGTAGGTCCTGCTACAGGAAGCAAGGAAAGGATTAGTTTGGTGAGTTTTAAGGATAAATTGGTACTCACATTTAGTAGTGTAATAAAAGAACCTATTTTAGTTGATGTATTCAAAAGAAAGCTAGAAGAATTGGGTATTAAGATATATACATGGTGATATTGAATCTTTTGATCATCCTGTAAATTGGATTGAAATTCAACCGTAGGTTCTAACTCATCGTGATTTTGTGCTTTTTTATATAATCAAGTGCTGTAGTTATTGTTACTTGACATACTTTCTTTATGAATTCAAAATCCAGCTTATCAATTGTATCTGCTTCTGTATGGTAGAATGGATATCTAAAATTTGCTGAATCAGTTATCATTAATGCTGGTATTCCTTCTCGCCAAAATGGTGCATGATCTGATCTCAATAAATCGAAAAATCTCCTTGTTAATGTTTCATAACTCACTGGAATTCTTACTCTCAAGAAAGGTAGTTGTACTGATTC
>JAEOTE010000098.1 GCA_016839945.1 Candidatus Heimdallarchaeota archaeon
CCACAAGAATCTGTTGTTGGGAGAAATAAATTTAGTGTCGCATTATTAGGATTGGAAAGAGCTGGAAAAACATCATTGGTAAAAAAACTTCTAAAACAAGAAGATATTGTTGTAAGACCAACATATGGTGTTAACCTAGAAAATTATCAGTATCGAGATCTGAATTTTACCTGCTTCGATCTCGGTGGACATCAGCCTTTTAGATTAAGTTTATGGAAAAAATTCATTGAGAGAGCTGATGGTGTTATTTATTTAGTAGATTCTGCAGATCATGCAAGATTTGAGGAATCTAAACAAACAGTCTGGCATTATATTAACTTCGCTAAACAAAGCAGTCCAGTACTGTTTTTGGCAAATAAAAGTGATTTAACAAACGCCAAAGAACTATCTGAAGTTAATGAAGCTTTTGAATTGGATAAATTCCTAAGAAATCTTAGACCTTTTAATATTAAGCGATGTTCAGCTTTAACAGGTCAAGGTGTGTATGAAGCTTGGGATTGGCTAGTAGATGTGCTTTGTGGAGCACAAACTTGGAAAGTCAAGATTGGTGCAGCTGTTCTCAGTGATATTGATGGTAATATTATTTCAGAAGCTTTATTTGGAAGACCAAGTGAACAAGCTCTCGTTGCAAACGATTTTAAGAAACTCAAAGAACTTACTAAAATGTTTGCAGTTGAATCTAAAGAGAGCATTCAATCGGTCAAACTTGAAAGTTTATATAAAAAACATGTAAGTCATGTTAAAAGAGGTGCTTACTGTTTATCGGTTATGATAGATCCTATTGATCCTGTAACCAGAGCACAACAAATACAATTACGAATTTTGGAGAACTTTAGTAGAAATCCAACTGAGGTTTCAAAGAATTTGGGTGATGTTCTTGAGAGTAAATTCCCTCTAGAAGTTGAAGGGGGACGAAGGTAAATGAGTAGTTATCTATCTTTTATTCGAGATAAAATGATTTCCTCGAAAGATAGAAAAGTTCCTCAAGTTGTTGTTTTAGGTTTGGAAAAAGCTGGTAAATCAAGTGTAGTTAATCGTTTACTATATGGAACAGTTTCTGATGCTCAACCTAGCCAATTAACTTGTTTTATTAATGTCACATATGGTAAATCAATAATAACAATAATAGAAGCTGATGAAGAAACATCTAGAGAAAGCCCTTATTTCCAAGATATTTTGAGTGAGATTGATGGAGTTGTTTTCGTAATAGATACTCAAACTCTAAGACATGTAGAAGCATCTTTTGAGTATATTTTCAGTTTATTAGAAAAAATTCCACGGAAGACATCTATTCTTTTCTTGGCAAATAAGACAGATGTAGCAAATTCTATACCTTTCCCTGATCTTCTCCAAGATGAAGCTTTTCAGGTTATAATGACTGATATTGATCGTTCAGTATCTATTTATCCAGTTAGTGCAAAAACTGGTGAAAACTTCTACACTGCATTTGACTGGATTATATCAAGAATGACAGGTCGTACTCCACTTAGAGAAGAAGTTAATCCCAAAAGAGTCATTATTTTACAGGAAGGTGGTGTTCCTGCATTCGATTATATATTTGATGCTTCTATAGAAGAACATGATAGTACTCTACTTGGAGGGTTGATAAGCGCACTTAATATCATGGCAACTACAATATTTGAATCTGAATCTGTCATGGATGTTGTTAAGCTTGGTAGAGTAAAAATGATTATTAGAAAAATGGGAGGATGGAGTATCGTTCTTTTCGTAGATCGTGATGACAGTGAGTCAAAAGCACAATCTTTAGCAGAAGAAATTCTTAATGCTTTTGTTGAAGAAAAAGAACGAGATCCAACAAAAGAAATGCCAAAACAAGTCAAATATGAAATTTTGACTAAAATCCCTGAAATCGCAATATTGTTGGATAAACAATTTGACGATGAGGAGGACCAATATTAAGGAGAATAAAAATGATAAATCCAAATGTATCAAAAGAACCATGTTTGGTGTTTAGTGTATTCAAAGATTATGGACCTGAGATACTTTTCAATAATAGTAATCTAGATGAAAATACAGCTTTAACTCTTGTAATGTCTGGAATGACACTAGTAGAAATGAATAAACAATCAATAGGAAGAGTTGATGGTACCAAAAATCCCAAAATGCTTGGACCAATTCCTGTTCCAGATCACGAATCTTTGAAAGCAATTGCAGTTCCTTTTGAAACAGAAATTACTAGTTCAGCTGATGAAAGGATAGCAGCTTCAGGACATAGACTTTGTGTTGCATATTTCATTTTCGAAGGAATAGCAGTAAGAGAAGTTTTTGATAGTTATGGATTAATTGAACCCTATTTTACGCTTATAGGACGTGGTCTTCAAAAAGAATCTAACATCAATCCAACATCAATCAAAAATCTATATGACAGAATGATAGATATGTTTTCTGGAAAAATTCCAAGGGTTTTTGGAATAAATCCTGATAACACACTTAAAGAAATGATTGGAAAGAGATTGGAATATTCTGACACATATCTACTTTGTGACTTACACAAAAAGGAGATGTATATTCTTCTATATAATCCATCTTTAGATGTTTGGAGAAAACGAGATATATTCAAAATAGCTTCAGAACTTAATTCAAGTATGTTTAGAAGCGCTTTACGAATCAAGACAATTGAAGAGGTTAAAGAAATGACACGAATCTTAGAGATTCTAAACATTGAAATTTCTCCAGTATAGTTGTGTTTTTTCATTTCACTCATTGAGTGAAGTTTTATTTCATTTTTACGGAACAAAGCTCATCATTTTCAAATCGTCTCTCGTATGCCATCCTACTTTCTTATAAAATTCAATTACTCCTTCATTATCAGCTTCAACAAAAAGATGAACTTTGTGGATTTTCTTTTCTTTGAACCTTTTATGCAGTTCCTGCATCATTAGTCTACCATATCCTTCTTTCTGCAGCTTTGGATCAACAGCTAAATGGTGGACATAACCTCTTCTTCCATCAAAAGCTCCAATCACAACTGCTATGATTTCATCATCTTCAAACCCAACAAAAAAAAGATCTAAACTGTATTTCAAAATTCGTTCTACTTGGTCTCTCGTATCTGAAGAGCCTAATGTTATTCCACATATCTTCCATAATTCATATACTCTTTCGTACATATCGATGTTGAAGTTTACAAATTTCATTAACTCTCCAAAACAATTTTTGTTAAAGAGTTTTTCCTATGAAAACATTCTAAAAGCCAAACTCTTTTTTAGATATAATGAAAACAGGCAAAGTTGTGTTGTTATTAAGTGGAGGGTTTGATAGCAGTATTGCAGGTTTTCTATTACAACAAAAAGGATTTGAAATAATACCTCTTCATTTCTCAAATATCGATTTTGCAGGTGAAGAATCAGTAGAAAAAAGTAAACAAATTTCGAAGAAATTTAATTGGCCTAAAATGTATATAATAGATATTGCAAATGCTCTTGAGTTAATGGTTGATGGAGCAAAACATTCGTATTATTTTGTTTTACTAAAAAGACTAATGCTGAAACTTGGTAGTAAAATTGCAGATATTGAAAATGCTGATTATATTGCAACCGGTGAAAGCTTGGGACAAGTCTCCAGTCAAACGTTAAGCAATATATCTGCAATAGAAGAAGCAACAAAGTATAGGGTACTAAAACCTCTCATAACACTAGATAAAGAGAGCATTATCTCACTGACCAGAAAATTCGAAACTTTTGAAATATCAGCAGGACCAGAAATATGCGATTTATTAGGACCAAAACATCCCATAACAAATGCAAAATTTGAAAATGTCTTAAAAGAAGAAGAGAAACTAAATAATGAATTCATAATCAAGAATGCAATGAAAAACATGAGTATAATTAGTGTTAAAGAATAAAGCTAATCTATCCTTTTTTTTGTTTCCAAAATTTGTTCAGCTGTCTTTCTATAGTCAATATCTGGGAGTTGTTGTATTTCTCCATATTCGACTTTTTCAGCTGCCATTGCCATACTGAATGCTAAGGAGTAATCAAGTTCTGAGGTTTCAAGATATTTAGCAATAAAACTAGCTATAAGAACATCTCCTGCTCCAGTAGGGTCTCTTTCCTTTCTTACTTGAGTTTCTATTTGATAATATTTATCTTGTTCAGAATAAATTAATCCTTTAACTCCCATAGTTACAATCTGAATATTGCTTTTTGGTAAGTTCTCTAGAATCTTAACAGAAGACGATTGATTTGTGAAACTCATAGCTTCAGTTAATGAGAATTTAACAAAATCAACAGAACTTATTAACTCATTGAAAATTCTATCGTCATATTTAGAAGTAATCTTGTTTGTATAATCTTTTTCTCTCATGAACCCTTGGACATCTAAAGCAACAATCTCATGATTTTCTTTAGCCCAATCTAGCGAGATTTTAGATATCTCTTTGAAAACAGGAGACAATAAACATGCTTTCCCACCATCATGATAAATTAAAGATTGATCAAGAATTTGAGCTTGTTCAAGTAAATATAACACACGATGATTTCTGTGAATCTCGTGAAGAAATCTTGTGGTTTTTGGTGAATTTAAGATTTCAAGGTTGTAGTTCTTTATAGAAGTTAGATAAAGCAAATATCCTTCTGGAAAATCATCTCCGATTGATGTTATACATTGAGCTCTGACTGGTAATAAAGGAATAACCATGCTTGCATAAGCAGCAGGACCTCCTAATTGAGTGTTAATACTCCTAACAGGATTTTCACTGTAAAACACTTTATCATCTAGAACTATGTGACTAGCAATATTGAGGTCAACTTTCACAAACTTAACTAAAAGAAAACCTTTCTTAAACTTTCTTTAAAATAATAGATTACTAATGGCAAACATTTTTGAAGGACTTTATTCAAATATAGGATATGGCTACAGAAGAAAAAAGAGTAAGAGATTTTGGTCTAATCTTCTACTTATGGTTTATACTAGTAATTGCTGCTTATGGTTTCGGAATTTATTCAATCTGGCAACTTACAGGAGCTCATCCAGAATTAATGGATTGGGTAGTTAGTAAATTCGGACAAGCCTACACTTATGTTCAAGATTATATCTGGTGGGCTGTTCTTGTAGTTGCAGTCTTATTCGTAGCTGGTATACTTATAGCTTACTTTGAAGTCTGGATGATGAGCTATTTAGGTGCAGAAATAGTTAACTCTGTGATTTTTGGTGTCCCGTTGCTACTTCTTGGAGCTGGAATATACGCAATCATAAAAGTCCCAGAAATCTGGATAGGGATTGTAATATTGGCACCAGCAGTGTTTTTGATTTTTATAATATTATTACTAGCTCGGAGAGTAATTCTAGGTGCGAAAATATTCGAAATGAGTAATGAAGCAGTAAATGAACAAAAGGGGACTCTTGGTCCAGTATTCTTCTTTGCAATCACTTCAGTATTAACAATTGTTACTGGAGTAGCAGGATCAATCTATGCAGGATCAAACCTTGATGAGTGGTTAACAAGTATAGGAAAAACCGCAAACTGGATTGAGTATTTGGTCTTCTTTATAATAATATATGTTTACCTTGCGATACATTGGACAATGTTGTATTTCAGTGATGCAGTAAACATATGTATGTTCAAGAGATGGAATAACTATAAAGATGCTTCAATTAGAATCGCTATAAGAGAAATCTGGAAAGTTAAAGGAAGTATAGTTCTTTTTGGCATGTTTATGGCATTCTTTGATGCAATTATAAAAACAATTCAATACTTCGCACAGAAACAATGGTTTGCAAAATGGAAAAAGAGCAAAGCATGGACAACCACTATGAAAGTACTATCAATTATCTTCATAGTTTTCATTTGGATACTAAGATGGTTGTTTAAGATACTGAAATTCCTCAATTATTACACTCTGACAATAATAGTTGTTGAAAAACAAGGTTTTATTAGAAGTGTTATCCGCTCTGCAGATCTTTCGGTTGATTCAGCAGCTGATATTATAATAGGCAAAGCAGGAGTAAACATTGCAAAAGGTTTATTCACTCTCATGACTTTTGGAATATTCTCAACTGGAGGATTCTTCCTTGGTTACTATTGGTTATCAGGTCTGTTCAGCATTCCTGTTGGTTCAATTGGAGGAGTAAGTTATCAAGTGCTCTTTTCTTTAGCAGTAGCAGCAGTATTCTTCTTCTTTGGTTATTTACCAACAACAGCAATTTTACGACCTATTTCTACTGCATACAAGACAATACTATTCTTTAACATAGTTGACCCATTCAGAGATCATCCTGGAAGAAAAACCAGAGTCTCTGGAGATGTACAGAGAAGTTTGGACAAAGTAAAAGAAGATGTCATGCTAACATACGATAAGGAAGAAAGACCTACATGGGCAAAACCTGCCGAAGCTGAAACATAATTTTTTTCTTTTTCTTCATTTTTTTACTTTTTACTTTAATTTTGTTTAGTATTTAAAGAAATGATTGCACGTCTCGCAACTTTTTTTAATTTGATTGTAAATCTAATGTCTAGAGAGAAATGTCAAGACGTCCAACAAGAAGAAGCTTAATTGGGAGTTATAGGTATAGTGTCGTTATTAAACCTGAAGAAAAGGAATTTGGAATGGCTATGAACGGCACTTTAGATTTATATGATGGTAAACACGTTATTGAAACCCATAAATATACATCCTTTGATCAGCTTGCAACAACTATAATTACTTTTTGGGAAAATATGCTTGGAGCTGATGTTAATGTCCACAGATTCTCAAATTGGCTATCAGAATATTTTCAAGATATTGGAATTTTAGATATAAATTTCTATCAATTATTAGAGAATGTAAGAAATCTTGGGAAGGGTGTATCGCTTGAAACCACAGGCCTTGAAATAAGAGAAGCTAAAGTAGTTAGAGAACCTCTCGAACCTTCAAAACCTAAAGGTCTTCCTGCAGAAATAACAGATGCACCTGGTGATATGATCGTTAAACCGAGTGAAGTAGTTAAAACTGAAGCAACAATATCTCCTGAAGTTACTACATTACCTCCATTAAAAAAAGAAGAACCTAAAGAAGCACCACCTCCAGATGACACTCTTTTGATTCCAAGTGAGACTCTTAAAGAAAGAGAAACTATAGTTGATGTTGATGAAGCTTATGTTCCTACTTTCATGAAAATTGATGGTGATCCAGTAGTAACAAAACCTACTGAACCTATTCCTAAGGAAACCAGAGTCTCTGATACTCTTTTACGTCCAAGTGAGTATCTTAAACAAAGGGAAACAATTGATGCAATTTCTGGACCTTCTGTGAGTCCAAGTGAAATTTCTGAAGAACAAAAAAAAATTTCACCTCCTAGAAAACAACCAGTAACGGATCAAAAGCTAGCTCCTCCATCTGAAAAATTATTGAGACCAAGTGAATATCTAAAGGACAAAGAAACAATAGATGTATTGGGAGAATTTCACATTGCAAAACCTAGTGAGGTTCTTAAGGAAAAAGAAACTATACCTGCAGTTAGAATAGATCCTAAAGAAAAAGAGATTCCAGTACCTTATGAAAGAGTAAAGAAGAAAGTTGAAGCTAA
>JAEOTE010000099.1 GCA_016839945.1 Candidatus Heimdallarchaeota archaeon
TAGCGATGCCTAGAGATTGTTCAATGGTTGAAATTCTAGAATCAAGCGTGTTTATGTAGTCCTCCATTCTCTCCGTTGACTTAACCATTATTGCTCCAAAGTTCTCAATAAGCCTAGTTAACTTCATAATCGCTTTTCTAGATGGCTCTGAACTACCGGATAATAGACCATCTAGATAATCATCGATCGACAATTTAATCAAGTAAACAGCAAGAAAGCAATATAAAAAGTATATGATATTTCTCATATTATTGT
Organism: Candidatus Heimdallarchaeota archaeon; assembly: GCA_016839945.1. Classification (GTDB taxonomy): domain Archaea; phylum Asgardarchaeota; class Heimdallarchaeia; order Heimdallarchaeales; family Heimdallarchaeaceae; genus UBA460. Next base: position 256 of record JAEOTE010000099.1, read on the forward strand.
AAAATATAGGGTTAGACTTTCTAATAAAAAACGATAAGATTAGTGTAGGAAACTAGGAAAAAAAAGAATTCATTTATCTATTAGATAAAGATTATTGGAAAACTTCTGGAATTTTCATTATCACATTTTCAATATCTTCTTTATTTATTCCATAATAGGTAACCATCCTAAAGAGATAGTCCCCCATTTGGCTGATTTTAACACCATTTTCATTGAATCTAGAATGAATCTCATTTGCTGTCCAAGGAGTTTCAGATGTATCTGCAATTACAATATTTGTATCAACAGGTTTTATTTTCAGATTGGGGACTTCTGCTAATGCTTTTTCTAACATTTTAGCATGTTTATGATCCTCTGCTAACCTGTCAACCATATTGTTCAAAGCATATATTCCTGGAGCTGAGATTATTCCAGACTGTCTCAATCCTCCTCCAACTGTTCTTCTATTTCTTCTTGCTAGATGTATAAATTCCTCTGTTCCTACTATCATCGATCCAACTGGGCATCCAAGTCCTTTTGAAAGGCAAAATTGTACACTGTCCATTTTTTCAACCAATTTTGGAGCAGGAATCCCAGTAGCAATTGATGCATTGAAAATACGTGCTCCATCCATATGAACAGTTCCTCCATTTTCATGAGCAATATCTGCTAGTGTGTCAATATTCTCTTTTGGGATAACTCTTCCTCCCCCTCTATTGTGAGTATTTTCGACACAAAGATGTTTTGCAGGTGACCAATGAACATTGTAAGGTTGAGTAAAATATTTCTCGACATCTTTTGGATCCATTAGACCATTTTGACCTTTGACTAGGTATGGGTGTGCACCTATGATTTGAGAAAAACCTCCTGATTCATACATATAAATATGACTTTCAGCTTCAAGGATTATTCCCTCTCCTCGATTAACATGAGTCATATTAGCTACAAGATTACCTTGAGTTCCACTTGTAACCAACAATCCAGCTTCTTTTCCTAATTTTTTAGCAGCTAAAGCTTCTAATTCAATAGTAGTTGGGTCTTCCCCCCAAACATCATCTCCTAGTTTTGCATTTAAGATTGCTTCCATCATTTCTTTAGATGGTAGAGTAAAAGTATCAGAACGTAAATCTATCATCAATTTGTGCTGAAAATATAGAATTTTAAAGTTGTCGATAAAAAAAAGAAAGAGATTTATAGTTATCAAATTCAAAACTAACTATAATGAAAATCATGCGGATTTACACTGATTATGCTAAAGTTTACCATGAGATGTATCAATCAATTTTTGATTACGATGCAGAATTCGAACTGTATCATAAACATCTTTCCAAACTTAAATGTAACAAAATATTAGAAATAGGATGTGGGAGTGGTAGTCTAGCAAAACGTTTTCTTGAGAAGAATTACGATTATACAGGACTTGACGTTTCTAAACAAATGATAGAATTAGCACAAGAACTAATTCCTCAAGGCAAGTTCATTAGAGCTGATATGAGACATTTAGATTTAGAAGAAAAATATCAAGCCGTAATTGTTACTGGTCGTACTTTCACTCATATGACTACCAATCACGATGTAATGTTTGCTTTAGATTCTATTCACAAAACTCTTCAGAAAGACGGATGGTTGCTTTTCGATAATTTTGATGCTTATGAGATCTTCACAGGTTTTAAAGAAGAAATGATTCACAAATCGAAATATAATAACAGAAATTATTTGAGAAAAAGTAAAACAAGTTTCGCTTTTGAACATGGGTTTACTTGGAAGTGGAAAGCTCATTATATTATCGAAGAAAATGGTAAGCAAGAAACTTTTGAAGATGAGATGCTACTTCGAGCTTTTACAAAAGATGAATTATCACTGTTTCTCAAACTAAATGGATTCTGCATAGTAGAAATGCAAAATGAATTGAATGCACTATTTACAGTTGCACAAAAAATTAATGAAGAAAAAACTAATGCTCAAAAAATCTATTTTAAACAAAAACTAAACAAGTTGTTTTAAGGTTCTGCTTCTTTTTTGTGTTTTGCTTTTCTTTTATCTAATAAATGTTCAATCATATAACGAATTCCAAGTCCTATTAAACTTGCTGCAATCATTATTCCACCTATACCTCCACCAAACCTCAATCCTTCTGATACATAATCAAATTCCCAATATGATATCAGTCCAATTAAAGGTACAAAAATGAAACTATCAAGTAAGAACATTCCTGGTACTATAAATAACAAATCCTTTTTATGAGCAATTAAACTTCTGAAAATCCCTCCAAAAATTGGTGCAACAATCATTCCTGCATATATAATACCAAACTCTGATGATGCTAATGCTGTTGGTATAGTTATTATGCAGTTTACCACAATAGAAACAGATAAAGCAACTACATCTCTTTTCACTCTCTCTGAGACCATTAATAACAATTAGAAGAAAAATATAAAAAACTTAGGGATGAAGTTTCAGTGAAACTTAATGGGTTCTGGAAGTTTATCTATATATTTCACAAATTTCTCAGGCCAATTCTTTTGATCTAATCCTTTTTGTGAAATAAAAGCTGTTAGGAACCGCTCAAAACTTCCTCCACCACAACCGCTCCAAAGCTCAATATTGCCTTCAGCTTTAACAGAGAATCCTTTAGGATATTTTTGTCCTATTACAGAGATATTCTGTATTTCTAACCACTCACTCTCTTCTCTTGATCCTCTGTATGGCATATAAGCTTCCCAATCTATTGTTCCAACTACTAAATCATCAACATCGGCTTCAGATTCATGAGCAGATTGTTGAAGCCACCAAGGCATAACGCGAGATTCTCTCACTTCTAAGTCTAGAACATCCTCAAAGATTTTCCTTAAATTGTTTCTGACTTTTTCACCAATTTCTTTTGTTTGTTCAGGAGAACCGATGAAAAGAGTCTCAATTCTATGAAGTTCGTCGACTCTTTCGAAACCATAAGCTGATCCTGCTTCATATCGATATGTGGGTCCACTCCAATCATAGATTCTGATAGGTAAGGATTCTTTAGCTATTGTTTTTCCCTGTAAAAGTGCCCAAAATGGCGGACACTGAGCATATGAAAGTCCTCCAATTGGAGGGGTTACTTTTTCATAGAGCTTATCTTCTGGGATTGTTTTAGTTATTGTTATATAATCCGATATTTCTTCGAAATATTCAGGGGTTGGTTCTTTAGGTTGAACAACAAAATAAGGCTCAAATCCTCCTTGATAGATCCCCTCTGCATGCTCTGATCTTAACCAGACTGACCAATCAACTAATTTTGGTATCATCATCTGATCAAAACCTAAAGGCTTGTAAATGTAATCTATCATAATTTGTTTCAAAGCTTCAGCAAGTGTTGTGATTGTTGGTGTAAGAACCCATTGATTTCTGTAGTTGGTTCTTTGTATCCAATTTGCGTTTTGCATTATTTGAGTTGGATTCTTATCTGTGAAATGTTTCTTTTCTCCACTATACCATAAAACATCATGATGCTCTTTTTTTGCTCCATAATGTTGCTTGGAGATTTTATCACTAACTCGTCGAACAATCCTTTCAATTGTTCCTTTCTCTACGAAATCCTCTGGGATTTTGGGATCTATATCTATTAGAACAAGATGCTTCCCTTCCTCTTCTTTGAATGTTAAATTAGATGTAAGTGGTAGAGTAAATTTCTCTAGAGGTTCTTGTTCTAACTCAGTTTCTATTGTATATTTTATGAATTCGAAACCTCTCAATCCAACACGGTATTTCTTTCCTATAACCTCTGATAATTGTTTTCTTATTCTAAGAATAGCAACATGGGGAGGAACAGAATGAATAGATGAAATAGTAAGGTTAAGTTGACTGTTCTTTATATTCCATTTAGCAATTGAAAATTCCCCATCCTTTCTGCTTTCTTGGATTTTCTCTTCAAATTGAGTAAAGAATTTTTTCAAATCCTCTTTACTATCCTCTGGTAATGGACCACTTAATGTGAAGAATGCTTCGAGATAGTGCTTCATTTTGTTATCATCAAAACTATTTTCTTTGCAGTTTTAAGTGATTCCTTTTATGAATAAAATTAGAAAAGAAAAAGGAGAAAAAGGATTAGCTATTATTCTCTTTGATTTGTAAATATTCTTTGATTATTCCCTTTAGAGATGATTCTGTAACTCTTGAATCTTCTGATATTTTGCCATCTGATAGACGAATATGTCGAAAACCTGGCCGAAGTAAAGACAAATCATGAGAACACATAACCATTGTAACTTTCTTTTGTTCAACAATATTCATTATAGTGTCCATTAATGCTTTGGCTAGAGTCGAATCTAAATTGGCTGTTGGCTCATCTGCTAAGATTATAGGAGTATTTCTGGATAATGCTAATGACAAAGTTGCTCTTTGTTTTTCTCCTGCACTGAGTTCATCTGGGTATGAATCTAGTTTGTGATTGATATGACATTGTTTAGCTATTTCCTCACCAAAAGTAGGATTATACTCTTTTCCTTGGAAAAGATAAGGTATCACCAAATTGTCTCTTAGTTGAATTGGTTCAAACAGACTGTGATATTGTGTTATATACGCAACGTTCTCAAGTCTGAAATCAGATTTTTCTGTATCATCCTTTTCACCAATTGAGAATTTTCCTATGTGAATCTTGCCTTTATCAAAACTTAGTAATCCTGCAATAAGATTCAAAAGGGTGGTTTTCCCAACACCAGAAGGTCCTGAAATGAATACAAAATCTCCTTTCTTAATCGATAAATCTATACCTTTAATAACGGGATAATCTTTTCCAAATATTTTGTAACTTTTATGCAGTCCTTTTATACTAATGAATTCTTCAGCTTTTTTATCTTCTTTGAATTTTCTTTTAAAAAGATATTCAACATCTTTGAAAGTTATTTCCTCTTTCACTTCTTTCCATTCATCAATTGGGTCTTTTAAAATGTCAATCACTTTTTCTTTAGTTACAAGATCTGGATTCCATAAGAATGCAACCAATTTAGAGGGATGAATATCAAACTCAGCAACTTCTCTTAAAGCTGTAGAGTCTTTAATTCTTTCAGGAATTTGGATGAAATTTGATTGATCAATATAAGCCCTATTTAATTCTGAAGCGTCAAGTAAGAATTCTAGTTGTTTTCTATCAGTTTCATAACCTACACCAACCAATCTCCCGTCTCTTATCAAGAAGCTTCTTTCAAAAATTGTTCTGTATCTAACATCATGAGTTACAATTAAAATAGTTGTTCCAAGTTCTTTGTTTACTTCCTTCAAGATGTCAATTATCTCAAAAGTGTTCTTGCTATCTAGCTGGCCTGTGGGCTCATCTGCCATAACAAAATATGGTTTTTTTGCTAAAGCAACAGCTAATGAAAGTCGCATTGATTCACCACCACTAATTTTACCTGTTTTGTTGTTCTTTACATGCTGTAGATTGAATAGTCTTAGCAGTTCGTCAGCGTCTTTCTTAGCTTGTTCTAGAGGAAAATACGACATTTTCATCGGGATAAGTAAATTCTCTCTTACTGATAAATGAGTGAATAAGTTTTTACTTGTAAATTGATTAACTAATCCTATGTTCTCATATCTAAACTTTCTTCTTTGTTTCTCTGTATATCTGTCGATTTGTTCTCCTTTTATCAGAACAGCTCCACCGGTTGGAATATCCATTCCTGCTAGAATATTTATGAGAGTAGTTTTTCCGGCGCCTGAAGGACCAATCAAACTAATCAATTCTCCTTCTTCAACGTCTAAATCTAAACCTCTCAAAGCAGATACTTTGTAATCTGTTACCGGATCATGGTAAATTTTTATTAAATCTATACACCTTATCATCTCTCATCACTCCAGATTCCTTGGTTGATATTTTGCATAATTCCTTTTCATAGATAGATAGAATATTGAGAAAAACAGCACTGGCGTAATTACAAAACTGATTATTAATGCAATGGGCGAATACACTATTAGGAAATTCATTCCGGAATAGAAGTACACTTTTGATGCTCTAATGAATAAAGAGATTATTCCAAATCCAAATCCTGTTCCAAGTAGAATTCCAGGAAGAACACCAGTTAGAAATATTTCCCATGTTGCCATATTTACTATCCTTTTCGTAGATATTCCTATTTTTTTCAATCGATCGTTTTTGTGCACTCGCTGTTGTAACATCTTGATTGGATTGCTAATACTTATGAAAACCACTACAATCAAACAAACTAAAATAGATATTACAAACTCAGCTGCTATAATTGTATAAAATGGGTAACTATTGTATTGAGATGTTTCTATTCCATCTACTGTAGAAACTATTTCATATCCATAAAGATCTTCTAGCTCTGCTTTGAAAACTTCATGATTAACATCTTCTTTTAGATTGATTAATAGTCTATCTGATTGCCAATTTTCAGGACCTGAACCTGAAAATAAATCAATTATCCA
>JAEOTE010000100.1 GCA_016839945.1 Candidatus Heimdallarchaeota archaeon
GTTGTTTCATCATTAATAGCTAGTTCTTTAGCAATTCTAGTTGAAATTAAGAAAACAGACCCAAAAGTACACAAATTCTTCTCCACAATTCTATCATTAGAAATAGCTATAATGAATTCAGATGTTTCAGCTTTTCAGAAACATGCCAAAGTTTTCAAAGAAATTCTTTTTGATGAAGTTTTAATCCATGAGTATCCACTATTAACAATGCAAGTTGTTAGTGATCTTGCATATAGAGAATTTCGAATAGGAAATCTATCCTATTCAGGTTGGTTAGAAATCTATAAGGAATTATCTGAAGCATTAAACATGGATACGAAAAGGTTAGATTGTTACACCATGTTAGGAGGTATATACAGATTTAAGGGATATCTTGAAGATTCCTACGAATACTATAACAAAGCAATGGTTCTTGCAGAAAAAATAGGTAACAAAGATTCTATTGCTTCACTAATCTCGAATATAGCTGATTTAGAGCATACAAAAGGAAATCTTGAGAAAGCTTTGTTTTTGTGTAGTGAAGCTTTGAAAGATCCTGAGATATCTCAATCAAAACCTTCTATCTATATCAACATGGCTGAGATATTAATAAAATTGGAGAAATATCAAGATTCAGTAAACTATTTGAAAAAAGCTGATAAACTAACGAATCAGCAATCACCAGTTGTAAACCTACTTTATGGATATGTTTTAACAAAGCTTCCTGGAAAAACTAATTTTAATGAAGGCATTAAATATCTAGAAAAGGGAGGTTTATTGAGCGAGAAAGCTAAAAACCAACGCTACATGACAATTTATCACTTTTTAACAGGAAGAGTTTATCTAGATACATTTGATCTTTCTTCAGCAATTAAATCATTTGAGACATGCTATTCTCTTGCTCTGTTGAGTGAATTTCAATATGTCCTATTATCACAGCTTTATCTTGCAGAAACATATTTACTCCGATACAAAATTTCTCAACTTGATCGAGATTTAACAAACTCGGAAAGATATCTTGCTAATGTAATTTCAATATGTCATGAACAAGAGCTTCCAATATTAGCTGATGTTCTTTATCTAAGTGGTCAGTTACTAGTTACTTTAAATGAGCTTGTGGATGCTGAATTTATTTTCAGTCAATCAAGAGATTTAGCTGAAGAAAATAATAACCTAAATCTTGCTATTAAATGCGAAGAAAGTATTAAGATGATCCAAACTAACAAGGTAGAAAAATCTTCAACAATCATCAATGAAATGACCGACATTATAAACAATTTAGCAAAGAAATCCTATATCAAGAAAACAGAACGATTACCACAAATCTATTTTCTAAATGTTTTTACAAACGAAGGAGCATATGTTTTCTCTTACCTTTTTGATAAAAGTTTGCAACTAAATGATGTTCTTATATCAGGTTTAGTTTCAGCCATAAGAACAATGTCATCTGAAGTGTTTGCATCAGGATTAAGAGGAATAGATTTTGAAGGCAAAAAACTTCTAGTTGAAAACTTCGGAGAATATTGTGGTATATTAGCTTGTGATCGTGATAGTTTTAATGCTAGAACAATTTTGTATGACTTTGTTAAACGATTTAATAACAAATTCGAAGAATATGCTCATAGAGTTAACGAATTAGGAGCTGTTGATGAGATAAGCAAAGAAGCTAATAAAATGGTCTCTACAATTTTTGGAAAATTGATGAGAAGTGTAATTCCTCCATGATAAAGAAAAGCTTTATTATTAGTAGAAAAACTTCTAAACAATGGATTCAACAGCTGAAATTCCTTCATTTCTAAAAAACTTAGTATGTACTAAATGTCTAAAACAATATGATCCTGATGAGTTACATAGACTTTGTACTTGTGGCAAAGTATTGTTTGCAGAATATGATATAGAAGATGCAAAAGAAGAGATCTCTAAGACATCTTTTGAAAAAAGGAAACACAATATTTGGCGAATAGCAGAGATGATGCCAGTAAGAAAGGAAAAACATCGATTTAGTCTAGGAGAAGGATTCACTCCATTACTCAGGTTAAACAACCTAGGAAAAATTCTAGGATTGAAAACCCTCCTCCTAAAAAATGAGGGGGAAAATCCAACTGGATCCTTTAAGAGTAGAGGACTTTGTGCAGCTGTTTCTAGAGCATATGAATTAGGTGTAAGAGAGTTTTCTATACCAACTGCAGGAAATGCTGGGGCTGCATTAGCTGCTTATGCAGCAAGAACAAATACTCAAGCTCATGTTTTCATGCCAAAAGATACACCTCCTCTAATAATCAATGAGATAAATGCCTTTGGGGCAAAATATCATTTAGTAGATGGTCTAATTACTGATGCTGGAAAAGAAGCTAGAGAAGCAGCTGAGGAGCATGGATATTTTGATATGTCAACTTTAAAGGAACCTTATCGTGTTGAAGGAAAAAAAACAATGGGGTATGAAATAGCTGAACAAATGGATTGGTCTCTACCTGATGCAATCATCTACCCTACTGGAGGGGGAACAGGAATAATAGGAATGAGAAAAGCTTTCGATGAAATGGAAAAGCTAGGACTAATTGGAAGTGAAAGACCAAGAATGATATCGGTTCAATCTTCAGGATGTGCACCTATAGTGAAAGCATTTCATGAAGGAAAAAAACACGCAGAATTTTGGGAAAATGCTGAAACAATAGCTGCAGGTTTAAGAGTACCAGCTGCAATTGCGGATTATTTAATCCTAGAAACAATATATGATTCAAAAGGTTCTGCTATTGAAGTAGATGATTTAACAATCAAAATTTCCATGGCTCAAGTAGCAAAGGAAGAAGGAATTATGCTTGCACCAGAAGCAGCTGCTACAGTTGCTGCTCTTAATCCACTAATCGAAAACAAGGAAATTAGTAAAGATGAGAAGATTATTGTGTTTGGTACTGGTTCAGGTTTAACAACACCTGAAGAGTGGGAGATAAAAGCAATGGTAGATTATATAAAATAGATTTCCAGTTATATTTTGTTTTTATATATTCTTCTTGATGCTAAGGATACTATAGATATCAAGCTTATTATAAACAGAAAAGAAATAGTTGGGTGAAGAAAATTATACTTTTGGTATAATCTCTTCTTTGAATATCTTCATTTGTTCCAACTCTTTCTGATATGGAAACATTATAATGAAATGATCAAGATTCAGAGTTTTGTATCCTTTAAGCTTCTCTATTAATTGCTCCTTAGTTCCCACTAAAGCTCTTTCCATTCCTTTTTCGATTTCTTCAACTGGTACTTTCCTCTCTTCTGCACCTTTTTTTATTGCATCTTTCTTAGCTTCTTCATCAGGAAAGATATCAGTCCAAGCACCATAAGATTTTTTGATTTTTGAAGGATCTCTGCCTTCTTCTTTTGCTAGCTTATCAAATTCATCAAGTTTCTCTTTTAGCTCTTCTGGTGGGATTGCCCACACATAATTAATCCCTTCTGCATATTTAGCTGCTAACCTTGTCATTTTCGGTTTTCCTGAACCTAGTCCAATCCAGATTGTTGGATAAGGGTTTTGATATGGTTTAGGAGCAGCTACAGCATCTTTAATTTGATAATATTCTCCTTCAAAATTTGTTCTTTCTTCTGTCCATAGTTTCTTATAAATTTGCAAAGATTCTTCAAGCTGCTTTATTCTTACTCCTGCTGAGGGAAATTCAATTCCATAAGCTTCATATTCCAGATCCTTCCAACCTGCTCCTATTCCAAATTCAATCCTACCTTCAGAATAATGATCCAAGCAAGCAATTTGTTTTGCTAATACTGCTGGATATCTGTATGAATTGCTTAAAACTAAAGGTCCTATTCTCAGTTTCTGTGTATAGGATGCAGCAGCTGTCATTGCCATAATACATTCGAATGAATTTTGATCAATAGAATCAGCACGAAGCATAAAGTGATCTGAAAACCATGCATGAGTGAAATCTATTTCCTCAGCATATTGAACTATATTTTTTATTTCCTCAAAAGTAAAACCAAATTGAGGTTCTATTTGAACACCATAGGATTTCATAACAGTGTTTTTCACTAGGAATTTATAAACATTAGTTGATTCAATCCAAAAAAAGGAATAAATAAATATAAGTTTTCTAGAACTATTAATTAATGCTAATAATTGAATTCTTTGATAACATTGATAAAGAAGATTTTTTCTGGGGTTCAGTAGCATTCATCTTAATCTTCGTAACTGGTTTTATTATAGGATTTGTAATTAATTTGCTTTGGATAATTATTGTAGCTGCTATAACTGCTGGTCTCTTTGCTATATGGTGTTTTCTCTGGATATTTGCTAATTGGCATGAATGGAGAAAAGAAAAAGAATTACTTGTGGAGTTACCTAGCTTTCCTGAAAAAACTTTCTGTGATATGTGCTCAAAAGAATTAGAAGGTGGAGAAAGAAAAACTGATGGTGAATTCCTTACAATAGTATGTCCTCATTGTGATGCTGAAAACATTGTTTCAAGTGAACAAAAAATACAATAAATTGAAAAAACCCATGAGGATGAAGCAGAAAGTTAATTCAATTCTAAAGATTAGTTTTTTATAATAGAATAGGTTTTTTCTATTTGAGGACATTTGGTCGATGTAGAGGGACTTATAGGTTTCATTTTTCAAGCAGGGATAGTGCTACTGATAATTGTGCTTTATACTGCGAAAATAGCTTCTAAAAGAAGAAGAAAAAATCAAATGAGACAACAATCTCAGCAGTATCACTATTCTGTTCAAGCAACTCCACAAAGAACTCAAACTAGAGTATTTAGAGACCTAGACCAGATTATAAAAGAACTCAACATTACAGATCACATGCATTTTGAAAGAAGAGAAAATGGTTTTAGCTTTCATGTACCTGAAAATCATCAATATTCCTTATTTTCATCAATAAGAGTAGTAGAAACAAGAAAATATATGAAATTATTTGCAAGTCTAAGAAAGTCACTTCCTTCTACTTTAGACATTAGAAAAAGAGAAAGTGCTAAAATGGATTCCTTTCCAACAGAAATCTTGATTTCTAAATTGAGCAATGTTTATCAAATATTTTCAGAATCTCCTGCAATCTGGGAAGAAGTGTTGAAAAACGAAAATTCAAAAGAACAACTGTTAGCTCTTAGAACCTATGTAGAATCTGTTTACATAAGAGGAGATTACGTTGAAGCTGTGGTGTATTACGATGCTGCTGTTTTAAGAATTCTAGAATTTGTCATTTATAGTCATACAATACTTACAACATTGTTTTCAGGAATAGATGAATATGAAGTTGAAAGTTTAAAATGCTATAATTGTGGGGATCCATTTGATGTCACAGAAGAAGTGTGTGATAAATGCAACTCTCCAAGACCTCGATGTATAATATGTCATCTCGATTTAAAACGTAGCGATAAAGAAGAAGTTGTCACTCTTCCTTGTTGTGATATATATAGTCATAAAAATCATATTATTTCGTGGTTGAAACAAAATCCCCATTGCCCTAATTGTCACAAAAATCTAAGTCACTGGTTAAACAAAGTATTAATGTTTTGAACTGGATAAATTTTTATTTCTAAAGAGATTGAATAGTATTATAATAGATATTTTCTGAGGTAATTATATGAAAAAAGATAAGCAAGAAAAAAGACGAGTCAGAACTCAAGCAAGCTTGGATTTGATTGGAAGAATTAGACTCTATTTCCTACGAGGTCATAACTCTTGGTTGTATCTTCCGATATGGTTTGTTAATATTATGATAATTATTTACAAACTGTTTCTTGAAGATTTGGAATTTATGCCTGAATGGGTGTCATTCTGGAAATTCGCATTATTTTTCACCGTACTATATCTCCCAATAGCAGTTTTAATTGGTAGATTCGACTACTATAGAGGAACATACAAAGGTGAAGCTGAATTAGGAATGCATGTCAACCCAATATGGAAAAGGCAATTCAATGAGATGGAAATTCTAAGAAATGAAGTAAAGGAATTGAAAGCTCTATTAATTGAAAAGAATAAGGATGAATAGAAAGAATTAATCCAAATATGGGATAATGCAGAGAAATACTAATGGTTCATTTCCAGTATTTTTGTATCCATGTTTCTCCTCTGGAGGAACATACAGTACATCATCTTTTATTATGTCAAATTTATCCTTAGAAGTGAAAACTTCTCCTTTTCCATTTAAACAGTAAATCTCATGTTCTTGTGGATGTTCATGTAATCCTATTTGTCCTTCAGGTTGAATTTCAAACCTTCTGAGTGCATATCTAGGAGCTCCTTCTTTTTCACGTGTAATTAACCATCTAACAGTTGTTCCTGTTGATTCATAATCGGTAACTTGTAACTCTTCTTCATCAGTATAATGCTTTTTTTTCATATTTCTCACTCTTACTATCAGAAGAACTTTTTATTCTTTTTTGTTTAACGAATAATCTGCAAACACAAATCCTTATTTATTTCCTCAACATACTGCTCATAAAAATGTTGAAGAGGATTGAAAGATGAGTGAAGGATTTTGCCCTGATCAATGTCCCCATTATTATAAAGAATTTTTAAGAGAAATAGATTTTGGACAGAGTTTTAGGAAAGGGGTTTACAAAGAAATTGGATTGAAAAACGCACGTAGAATTCTTGAAGTAGGTTGTAGAACAGGAATTATCAGTCATGAAATAAGAAAAGAATCAGATGCACAAATTACAGCGATTGATTCAGATCATATGAACATTGCAGAAGCATCAGAAAGAGTTCAAGGTGTTGAATTCTATAGAGAAACAGCTGATAAATTATCTATGCGAGATGAAATTTTTGATATAGTACTATGTCATTATTTATTTCTCTGGAAACCGAAACCATTCGGAACTTTAATGGAAATGAAGAGAGTATTAAAGAAAGGAGGTTACATTGTAGCTCTTGCAGAACCAGATTATGGAGCTTGGATTGAGCATCCAGATTTGGGATTAGGGAAACGACATATGGAAGCTCTATTCAATCAAGGTGCAAATCCTCAGATTGGAAGAGGTTTGCTTTCAATCTTTTCTTCAGGTGGATTAGACACAAAAGTATTCGTAAACTCAAGGATTTGGGGACAAGAAGAACTTGAAGGACACATTGCAGATGAATGGTTTAACATTCAAAAAGAAGGATTAATCTCTGAAGAAGAATATAATGCAAAAATAGAGGAAGAGAAAAAAGTTATTGAGAATAACCTACGAATCATCTCACTTCCTATATTTACTGCAATAGGAAAGAAATAAGACATCCAATAAATTCTATCTTCTATTTATCTTTTTTTTCAATTAGAATAATTAAATCGTTACTTTTTTCTTCATCAAAAGAAGAGTAGTTAAAATCTCCAAAAAGTCTAAGTTTTAGACTGTTATCTTCTCTAAGTGTTCCAAAATCCTCTTCTCTGACAGCAAAGAATTCTGTTGTTTTTTGAGATTGTTCAAAATCTTCTAGATTTTTTTCCTTTTGTTTCAGACGCTGAACATACATTCTCACTTTTTCTTTATCTTTATTTATCCATTCTAATATTCGAACAAAAAAACTAATTAATCCATTATTTTCTCTGAAAACTTTAGGATTGATAGTCCACACAGATTTATCTTTATTTTTGAAATAATTTACAACTTGAATCACTATTTTTCCACTAGGTTTTAGCGATGCTACAGCTTGCTTTAGGATACTTTGTCTTTCTTCTGGAGAAAATAGTGCAAAACTATTTCCCAAACAAACGACTAAATCAAATTTCTTATCACCAATAGTGTCATGTAAGTATCTCATATCTCCAAAAGAGGAATTCAGTAAATGCTCCAAATTATATTCTTTTATTCGTTTTAGTGCCAGTTCAATACTTTCTTCAGAAAAATCTATACCATAACCAAAGTATCCCCAGCTAGCAAGAAGTATAAGATGGTGACCAATACCACATCCGAGATCTAAAACATTATTTTCCTCAGGTTTGAAATCTTTAACTAAGCTGTGAAAAAAATCTTTCTCTCGATCAAGTCTTTTATCCCAATCAACCATCTTATAGAATAAATTGGAATCATCACTCATAGTTAGGAAAGAATTCCATTCATTAATATCTTTTCCATTTTGTCAAAAATTGTTTCTCTATCATTTACATAAAAAAGTTTTATATCTCCAAAAAATAAAAGAATTAGAAATAACCCATTAACAACTGAAGAGAAAGATACTATGACCAATAAAATGAAAATCAAAAATCTACGATTTGGGCTTGTAGGAGCTCATACTCCACCTCTAAAAGATGCTATGGAAAAAAGGGGATACAATGTAAAACTCCTTCCAACAACACATTTTCCTAAATTTAAAGAAATAAAAGAAGTGGATATAATTTATGGAGCTTATTTTCAATCCGCATGGACATGGTTTTTCATTGGTAAACTCGCTAGGAAGAAAACTCTGTGTCACTGGGTTGGATCAGATTCTCTACTAGCAATAAAAAATAAGAAGAGAAGAATTCAGACAAAACTATTCAGTAGATATATAGATACTCATGTTGCAGTCTCTGAAAGAATAAAAGAGGAACTAGCTGAAATAGGATATGAAAGCACAGTTTTGTTTCATGGATCAGATATTGAACCAGAGGATATGGATTTACCAAAAAAACATGCTGCTCTGATTTATTTTACTGAAGACAGAGAGAAATTATATGGTTTGAAAAGAATTATTGCTATTTCAAAGATTTTTTCAGATATCGACTATTATTTCATTGGTCATTTTGATATAAAGAAGTATTCAGAATTATATCCCCAAAAGAATTTACATTTTCTAGGTTTTGTTAATTTAGAAGAGCTTTGGTCAAAAATCACTGTAGTTATTCGCATGACGGAACATGATGGTTTTCCCAAAACAATGGTTGAAGCATACTCAAAAGGTAGATATGCTATTCATAACTATCCTCTTCCAGGAGTAATTCATTGTCAGACAGATGAAGATGTGATAAGGGAATTAAAGAAAATAGTTAAGGAAAATCAGATCAATAAAAAAGGCATAAAGCTATTTGAAGAAGAATTTCATTTTGATAAATTCTTAGATAAGTTCGAAGAAATATGTCAAAATCTCTATTCTTAATAAAACTACTAATAAAATTCTTAAATGCTAGATTTACATCATATTCAATGAGAATTCTTATTACAGGATCAAGTGGTTTCCTTGGTTCCAATCTTATTCAATATATAAAGAAGAATCATGAAGATTGGGAAATATTTGGTTTTGATATTAAGAAGAGAAAAGAAAATGATTATAATTTTGAAAAAATTGATTTTAATGATACAAAAGATTGGAAGAATATCTTTCAAAGAATTGAACCTGATATAATATTCCATCTGGTTGGATTATTTGTTGGTAATGAATCAGAAATGTTTGATACAAATACTGCTTCTTTCTTTAATTTCATAAATGGATTACGCGAATCTGATGTAGAAAGTAGACTATTAATTACAGGTTCAGCAGCCCAATATGGAGAAGTTAAGAAAGAAGATAATCCTGTAACAGAAGATCATAAAACAGCTCCTACAAGCATTTATGGACTGACAAAGAATTGGCAAGAGGAGCTAGCTATTTTCTATAATCAAACTTATGGAACAAATGTAGTTTGTACAAGACCTTCCACATACATAGGAAAAGGAGTATCACCGGAATTATTAGCTGGATATTTAACAGATAAATTCTTAGAAAAAAAAGACAAGATAGAGATTTCTATAACAAATGCTGATGATATAAGAGACTATATAGATATAAGAGATGTGAGTTGTGCTTTAGTAGAACTCATTCTCAATCCAAATACATCTGGGGAAATCTTTAACGTGTCTTCAAAGAAACCAATATCAAATTTAGAACTTATTAGGAAATTTGAGAAAATAGCTAAAAAGGAAGCGATATTAACTTATACGAATCCAGAAAAAACTCCATTTATGATATGGCAAGATAATACTAAAATCAAAGAAAAAATACCTTATGAACTCAATTTCTCACTAGAGGATTCCATCTCATGGTGTTTAGAATGAACAAAAAGTTCTTTCATAAGATTAAAAAAGAATCAGATATTTTTTCTTCTAATGAGTCAATCATCTAATCTAATAATAATTGGAGCTGGTAAGGCAGGAAGGATCCTCTTAGAAGAATTGAAACAATCCATCTATAAGAATTATAATGTAATTGGATTTGTTGATGATGATCCTACTAAATTAGGAACAAAGATTGAGAATATAGAAATATTAGGTGGCACAGAAGAGATTCCTGAATTAGTTAAGAAATACAATGTTGATCTTTCTATCATTGCAATTCCTTCTGCTCCAGGAAAAACAATCAGTAGAATTCTTTATATCATTCAAAAAAATTCTTCCAATTTTATGATAGTACCTCCTATTTTTCAAAATCTACGAATTAATACTATATCTGCACCAAGAAAAGTAGGTGTAAGAGATCTTATTCGAGCTCCAATAGAGAATGTTTTGACAGAAGAATCTATGGAAAAAATCAAAGATTATACAATTATGATCACTGGAGTTGCTGGTTCAATTGGATCTGAAATTTGTTATCAGCTGTCAGGATGTTTTCCAAGAAAAATTATCGGATTAGATGTTGCTGAAACACCTCTGTTTGAACTAACCAACAAAATGAAACAGAATTATGATAATGTAAATTTTATTCCTATTCTAGGTGATATTAGAGACAAAGCTAGATTACATAAGATCATCCAAAAATATAAGCCTGATATTATCTATCATTGTGCGGCTTTCAAACATGTTGGTATGATGGAAAATTTTCCACATGAATGCGTGAAAAACAACCTCCTAGGTACTATTAACTTAATTAATGAAGCAATAGAGGGAGAAACCAATAGATTTGTATTTGTTTCAACTGATAAAGCGGTTAATCCAATTAACACAATGGGAATTTCTAAAAGAATTTTAGAGAAATACATTCTATCCATCCAGGAGAATAATACAAAGTTCCTGATTGTTCGATTTGGTAATGTGTTAGAAAGTAATGGAAGTGCTATTCCTATCTTCAAGAAACAAATCGAATCTGGAGGACCAATATTGCTAACCGATGAAAGGATGGAAAGATATTTCATGACACTTACGGAAGCAGCTCAACTTGTAATTCAAGCTTCAATACTTGGGAAAGGAGGGGAGCTTTTTGTTTTGGATATGGGACAACCGTATAAAATGATAGATATAATTCACAAATTAATTAGGATCTATGGTTATGACATAGAAGACATTCCAATCAAAATCATTGGAGCAAGAGCTGGAGAAAAACTATCAGAGGAACTCTTTCACGATTTTGAAAAACCAGAAATATCACAACATGAACGTATCTATTTTTGTGAATTAAGCAATGATATTACTACCAAAGATTATAGAGAAAAAATTGAGGATTTCATAGTTAAATCAGAAAATATGAATAAAGAGGAATTAAGAAATAAAATAAAAGAATTAATTTAAGAATAAGTCTTTAATTTATCCATCTCTTGATACATTAATTTCTTCGCTTCTGGAATTTTTTCATTGATTTTTAACGCGTTTTTATAACATTCGACAGCTTTCTTTCCAGTAAATAGTTTTCCCAAACCTAACCAATCTTCACATGTTTGTGGTTGTTTCTCATTCAATACATACTGTAAACAATTACATGGTTCACCAAATTCTACAAAAACCATTTCTTGTTCAATCAATCCTTCAAAGTTGTTTGGAATAATAGTTTTAAAAAATTCATCTTGATACCCAGGATTTTGATGCTTCCTATCTACAAGCCAGATCCATCTGGGAGGATTGAGATAAGTTAACAAGACGTGTGTTTTATGGTTTATTTTTTCTTTACAATTAGGACAAGTAGAATAATTTATTTTTCCATCAATTATTTCACTAATAATCTTTGGATTATTTGTGATATTAATAGACTCCTCACTTACTCTCTTTTTTACTTTAGTTCCACAATTAGAACAATCCAACTCTTTCAACGGCAATTAGAACCCCTCTATTACCTACCAATAATAATTATAGAGGATATCATTTAAATAAGTTGCTATTTAAAGTGATAAAAATGAGTAAAACAGAGAAAAGTAACCTCCTACTAAGAATTTCAATAATTTTTGCTTTAATTGGTTTCTTAGATTCGCTTTATCTTTTCTACTCTGAGTTGACTGGAAGATTCTTTTGTCCAATCCAAGTGGGAATGTTTGAATGTGAAACCGTTAATACTAGCAAATTCGCTAAACTTCTGGGAGTTCATGTTAGCTTTTGGGGGATGCTTTTTTATCTCTTCATAATAGTTGTTCTGTTCCTTTCACAATACACCAAAAACGAATATTGGGTAAGTTTCTTTCTTCCTGTAGCAGGATTATGGGGATTTCTTTTTTCAATATATTTAACAGCAATTGAACTCTTTGTAATAAAGAAATTATGTGAATTTTGTCTACTCTCGGCCATATCTACTACTGTTGTATTTGTTCTAATCCTCTTCGCAAAAAAACTGGTTTTCCCATCTTTGTTCTCGAAACTAGATTTCTGGAATATGTTTGACAAAGAAAATGATGATGAAAATCAATCTTGAAACAGATTTAAAAATCAATAAAATATAATCCATATTAGATGCAAGACAATAGAGATTTAGATTTTTCAGAATTAAAACGAAAAAACCGATTGGCCGGAACGGCAAGTGAACTAACTCCTGAAGTAGCATCAACACTTGGAGCTATTTTGGGTACTTATCTAGGAGGAGAAGAAGCTGTTGTTGTTTCCGCTCGAGATTTCAGAAAAGATACAAGAATGATAAGTCGAGCATTTAATGCAGGACTCATAAGTGTAGGAACAGCTGTTTTTGAATTACACGCAAGTTCTCTTCCTGTTCTCCAATTTGCATTAAGAAGATTCAGTGCTCATTGTGGTGTTCATTTTGCTTCAGCGCACAGATCTTCTGAAAAAATCAATGTTAGAATATTTGACCAGACAGGAATAGAAATTCCTTTTCCAGAAATCTTCAACAAAGAGAAATTAAAACCAATAAAAAGAGCTCCACCAGAGAATATAGCAGATATTTTATCAGTTAAGCAAGCAAACGATCTATATCGAGCTGCAATAAGTTCTGCTTTAGGAGTGGATATCTTAAGAGAGCAGAAATTCTCTGTTGTTGTTGATTGCGCATTAGGGCCAGTTGCAGAAGTATTTCCTAATATCCTTGCAGAACTAGGATTTAATGTTCTTACATTAAACGCTTATAAACCAGAAGGGATACCTGAATCCCTCCCAAGTCCAACATCACTGTCAATCCTTTCAAGAACAATTGTTGCAGCAAAAGCTGATGCAGGAATAGCTTTTGATCCAAGTGGCTCAAGAGTAATCTTCTTTGATGAAAACGGGAAAATGATTGAACCTCACGTAGTTACAACGATTTTACTACAAAACAAAATGATAGGAAGGGATAAGGGTCATGTAATCCTTTCAGAAACTCTTTGGCCTTTAGAAGATTGGCTAGAAAAAAGCAAAATAAGTGTTGACTTCTCAAATGAATATCCAGGTGAAATAAGCAGAAAAATACAATTTCAAAGAGCTATTTTTGGAGCTAATGAACAAGGAAACTACATTCATCCTACAATTTCAAATGAATCTGAACCTATGGCATCAACTCTTCTATTGTTATCTTCTTTTGCTAGAGATGAAAAACACAGATTTTTATCTACATTTGTTGAACAAAATGATGTTGCAAATAAAGAATTTATAGAAAGAAAAACCTATTCTCCTTACTCTGAAGCTGATACTGTCTTAAGGAAATTATATGAATCTGATAATGAAAATCAAATCATCAACACTTTGAATGGGATTAAAATGATTTGTGGAAAAGCTACCTGGTGTCAAGTTTCCACTGGGATTCTACCAAATAAAATAACACTCAAAGTATATGCAAAAGAGAGAACACAAAGAGAAAAATTGATGGATACAATAACTAATAAAGTAGAAGAAATAGATGAAGAAATAACAGAAAAAAAACTTTAAGCACTGATGTTGAATGAGCATTTTCGGAAATCCTCTTCTAGATGCAGTATTTTTCTTAATCTTAGCTTCCATAATGTTAATTGTTATTTTTACTGTTATTTCTACAATTCGAGTCAAATTTCCTGAATTAAGAATCAATAGTCTAAGAAGGAGAAACAAAGAAAGAGGAAAGAAAAGGAAAATGGAAATAAATATAACCTCTGAATGCTTAAAATGCGGTGAGCAAGCAGAAACTCAACAAATCTATTGTTCTAAATGTAATAAAGATTTTATAATGAGAAAATACTATCCTAACAATCTATTATGAAAAAATCTTTTCGCACAACAACATTAAAAAATAATAGATTATAGCATATTACAATGATTAAGGGATATCTCAATTTCGTCTTACATGGACATTTACCTTGGGTATTGCAACAAGGAGTGTGGCCACACGGAGAAAATTGGCTATTTGAAGCAGCTGCTGAGACATACTCTCCAACTCTCTCTATGTTAGCTAATCTTTACGAACAGAAAGGATATACAGAAATGCTTACTGTTGGCATAACTCCAGTTTTAGGAGAACAATTAGCTCATCCTAGATTTAAAGAAAGTTTTGAGGGATATCTTCAGGACAGAATAAATGCAAGCTATAAGGATAAAGATTACTTTAACTGGGTAGGAGAATCTGAAAATTCAAAACTAGCTGAAGACTGGGCTAATTATTATACTTCAGTCAAAGAACAATTCGTTGAAAGATTCCATAAAGACCTGATAGGTGGGTACAAATATCTTCAAGATGAAAATGCAATAGAAATTATCTCTAGTGGTGTAACTCATGGTTACCTACCCTTATTAGGTAAAGAAGAAACTGTAAATGCTCAAATACGAGCAGGACAAGCAATATATCAGAAATTATTTGGGAGAGAAAATTCACAAGGTATCTGGCTTCCAGAACTGGCTTATAGACCGAGTTATAAATGGAAGAATCCTATTACAGGTAAAGAAATCGATAGGAAAGGAATAGAGCATTTCATTGAGAAAAACAACATAAAATATTTCATAGTTGATACACCTTTATTAAGAGGGGGAAAAGGAATAGGAGCGTATCTAAAAAGGTTTGATGCGTTACAGCTTCTCTGGAAACAGTTTGAAAAAGAGAAAAAGGAATTGAAAGGAACTGATGAATCAATCTATAGACCATATTATGCTAATGAGAATGTAAAATTCTTTACTAGAGACGATAAAACAGGGATTCTTGTATGGAGTGGAGATGTGGGTTTTCCAGGAGATGGTTGGTATTTGGAATTTCATAAGAAACACCACCAATCTGGGCATAGATATTGGCGGGTAACTGGAAAGGATGTAGATCTAGGAGAAAAAGAAATTTATGAACCAGATAAAATTGTAGAAAGGTTAGATGAAAATTCAGCATACTTTGTAAAGATAGCTAAGGATAACCTGTTAAATTATTATGATCATGAGAAAACTCCTGGAATTGTAGTAAGTCCTTATGATTTCGAACTATTTGGTCATTGGTGGTTTGAAGCCATTGGTTTTCTAGAAAGAGTTATAACACAAGTAAGTGAAGATGAAGAAATAGCAACAACTACTGGAACTAAATATCTAGAAACATTTCCACCTGAGAAGAAGAAGATTATTTCTCTACCTGAAGGAAGTTGGGGAGAAGGTAATTTTCATTGGATTTGGTTAAATCAAGATACTCAATGGTGCTGGAAATATATCTATGAATGCGAAGAAATCTATCTAAAAGCTGTTAAAGAATATAGAAAAAAACATCATAGTTATTTTGAAAATGCTACAAGAATAATTAATCAAATGGGGAGAGAATTATTCCTCTTATCATCCTCTGATTGGGAATTCCTCATTTCTACATGGGGGGCTCGAGATTATGCTGAACACAGGGTGACTCTTCATTACGAGAATTTTAAGAAACTTCATAGCTTCTTTAAACATGCTTGCTCTAATCCTTTAACTGATGAACAGAATCAATTTCTGGGTAATTTGGAAGAAGAAGATAGTTTAGCTTATGAAATGAATGTACAAGAATGGTTCAGTAAAAATTAAAAATTACATGACTTTTGTTTGGTTTTTTATATCTTGTTAAATGGAGAAGAAACCAATCATTAAGCATAATGTTTAATAGTTAACCAAACTAAAAATTACTAGTAAACTCATTTATAGAAGGAATAATATGAAAAACAAATTATTTTTTTATATAATTTTAACAGCGTTTATCACTCAGATTGTATCTGTTAATGGTGTTTTTCCTGAACCTGATCCTATTTTTGAATTAACTCTAATTTCTCCTTATGGTGGTTTTGATCTTATTGCTCAAGAATGGGAAAAACTGAGTATATCGACGGAGATTATACACCTAAGTTATCCTGAAATTGGTACAAGAGTTTGGGACTATCCATTTTCAAATTACAGTTATATCCCAACTTACATTGAAGGAGGGTATGATCTTGTTATAATTGGTTATACACATCCTAATTATGTTAATCTGGGAAATTTATTTAGTGAAGACGAAATAATTCCAGAAGGGATAAATTATTCTCAATTTAACAATACTGATTTTGAAACTGCATTAGATAGTTTTGTCTATGAACAGAATTTAAATCAAAGATTACAATATTATTATGAACTACAAAGAATAATACATGAAGAAGTTCCTTCAATAGGTATAATCAATGATGCTGATTTTTTTGCATTTAATGAAAATCTTGTAGGAATAAATCCCAATCTATTACGTCAGAGAAATCATAGGATTGAATATTGGGATGATCCTTTTGATCATATAATTAATGTTGCTATTGCATATTACTTCAATCAACACAATCCTTTCAAACATTTTATTGATGTTGATAACTTGTGGATGCGTAGTGTTTATGGTTCTCTACTAAAACCATCACATGATAACATAGAATTTGAACCTTACATTGCAGAAAATTATTCAATGAGCTCTGATATGCTCACTATAACAGTTGATATAGATAAAAATGCTAGATTCAGTGATAATAATTCAGTTTTAGCTGAAGATGTCAAATATTCTTATGAATTTTACAATGATCCTAATCTTGATCACTATAGTTATTTTAGTAGATTTTTTGAAAATAATGATGCATTCGAAATAATAGATTTAGATACTATTAGATTTCATTTGAAAGAAATTGTACCTTGTTTTCAAGAATTATTAACATATGGAATAATAGACAAGAGTAGAGTAGAACCAGTATTTGTTGCAAATGGGTATAGTATTTTCGATTCTTTAGCTTTATCTGGGGCAGTAAATGATTCGCTAGTAACATCCTGTGGTCCTTATAAATTAGTAGAATATAGTACTAATTCAGCTAAACTTATTCCAAATCCTTATTGGCACGGAATTTTTCCAGATTTAAATGAAATAAATATTATTTATCTAGAATCTAATTCTGATTATATTGCTGAAATTTCATCTGGGAATATTGATATATTGGATTATATGTTTTGTTTTCAACCAGAGGATATTGATGCAATTTCAGGTGTAAAACCTGTTTTAGCTGAGAAACTTTACATTTATCAGCTAATATTAAATCAGAAGCATCCTATAATAGGAACAGGAGAACTTACACCGCTAGGATCTAAAGATGCTGTAAAAAAAATAAGACAAGCATTGAATCATGCAATTCCCCGTCAAGATATTGTAAATGACAAAGGAGGATTCGCAACCCCAGGAATAATCCCGATACCTTCTGCATGTGTATATTTTAATTCTAATTTACAAGCTTATTCATACAATTTATCCCTTGCAGAAAATCTACTTAAGGAAGCAGGATATCTTGAAGGAAAAAGTGGACCTACCACTCCTACGAAAAGTAATTTCCCAAACCTTGTTTTCATAATAGTATTATATTCTGTTTGTTATTTGTGCTACAAAAAAAGAAAACGAAAATAAAACAATCTTATCCCTCATCTTTTTTTAAACAAGAAAAATGAAAGAAATTAAAACAAAGAAATTAGGAGGAAAGTTTTATTTTTAACCTTGTTTCTATTATTAATATTCGAGAAAGTAAACTGGGTTTCTTTAAGTGTAAAAAATGAAACTAAGAACAATAGTTATAGTTATACTATTGAGTATTGTCTCTTATTCTATAAACCTAAATATACCCTTGGTAAGTGCTAGATGTGAAAACAAAGAAACTACTTCTTTTTCTCCAAATGGATTAATTCAACATTCTCCAATTCGAATTATTTCAGATGAAAATCTTACAGCATACAATTTTCCTGGCTTAGGTACAGAAAATCATCCATATTTAATCAGAAATCTGAACATAACAACTAATGAAAGAACGGGATTATACATTTCAAAAACAACCAAACACATTATTATTCAGAACTGCTATATTGATGCATTAAATTATGGCATTGAAATTGTGCATGTAGCTGATAATACTTTGTTATTGACTGAAAATACTCTTAAAAATAATAGATATTATGGAACTTTTTTTTGGAGAACAGCTTCATCTAATATCTCCTATAATTATTATTTCAATAATGGAGATGGATTAACTATGTTCTATTCAGATAAGACCTTTATTTCAAATAATACTTGCATTAATAATACAAATTACGGGATTTACTTATCTCGTTCAAAGTCATGCAATGTTACATATAACGTGCTAAAAGAGAATGAAAAGTATGGAGTTGTACTTGGACGTTACACAGAGTTTTGTGCAGTCCATCACAATTATTTTATCAACAATAACTTAGGTGGATCCTCTCAAGCTTATGATCATGGTTCAAATAACATTTTTTATGATTTAGAAACTAACGAAGGGAATTGGTGGAACGATTGTTTAAGTGAAAATTATGATATAGATGGCAATACTATGGCTGTTGATTTTTATCCACTTGGTAAAATACCTAATGAAGAAGAAATGCAAAGAACATCTTATAATTTACTTCTATCCTTGGTTCTGTTTCCTACAATAGCAGTTTTATATCTGCTACAAAAAAGAACAAAAAGAAAAAACTAGACTCTATTCTAATTATCTTTTTTTATCTTGAGCTAGCTCGTAAACCTTTTGCCATTGTTTAGCAGCATTTTTCCAAGTAAAATCCAGGTTCATAATTTTCTTCTTGAGTTTTAGCCACTTCTCAGGTTCTTCTTTGTATACTTTAACAGCTCTTTTAACTGCAGCAAAAAACTCCTTTACATTAGGATTCTCAAAAACAAATCCAGTCCCTTCTTCAGTTTTAGGGTCATAATTTTGTACAGTATCAGATAGTCCTCCTGTATTTCTAACAAGAGGTACTGTTCCATAAATCATTGAATAGAGTTGATTTAATCCACAAGGTTCGTATTTAGATGGCATCAAGAATATATCTGCAGCTGCTTCAATTTGATGAGCAAGAGTGTTATCAAACATAATATTTATTGAACTATTCTCATGATATTTTTCTTCTTTTTTCTTGAATTTTTTCTCAAGTTCAGGTTCTCCTGTTCCTAATAGAATGAACTGAACTTTCAGTTTCATAATATCATCGAACTTTTCAAGAATAAGGTCTAATCCTTTTTGAGTTGCTAATCTTGATATCACACCCAATATAGGCAAATCAGAGACGTTCAAATTGAGTTTATCTTGAAGATAACTTTTAGATTCAGTTTTACCTTTCAGATTCTTTGAATCATAATTCTTAACTAACAAAGGATCACTCTTTGGATTCCAGACATTAAGATCAACTCCATGTACAATTCCATAAAGGTCTTCCTTTCTCTGTTCAATAAAGCTCTCTAAACCATATCCGAATTCTTTAGTTTGAATTTCTTCTGCATATTTTGAACTTACAGTTGTAAGAATATCTGAATAAACAATTGCTCCTTTCATGAAATTTATTTTACCATAAAAACCAAGGAGATCCTCATCAAAATAGACATCTGCAAGTTCAGCATCTGCAATATCCTCAAAAGGGTAGATTCCTTGATAGCCGATATTGTGAATTGTAAAAACAGACTTTGATTTCTTGAACAGATCAACATCGTTATATTCTGTTTTCAAGAAGAAAGGTAGCAATCCTGTATGCCAATCATTACAATGAATAATATCCGGAGAAAATTTTAACCACCTTAGCATTGCAAAAACTGATTTTGTGAATGTTAGAAATCTGTATGCACTGTCTGAATAATCCTCTCCATCTTCATCCACGTAAATTCCTTCTCTGTATAGATAGGGATTCTTGATGAAATAAACTGGAACTTTCGAGTGCGGAATAAAAGAAACATAAAGATCGAAAAGCTCTACTTTTTCTCCTATTTTTGCAATAATGTTCTCTTTAACTAATTGAAGTCTAAACTTCTTAGTATCAATGGATTTGTAAAGAGGTGTGATAATAACTATTTTATGACCTAACCCTTGCATAGCCTTAGGAAATGCTGCTGAAACATCTCCTAATCCCCCTGTTTTGGAAAAAGGTGCAATTTCAGCTGTTACGAATGCTATCCTCATTTTTTTCTCCTTTTTGTTCAACTATTTCTATTATTCTTTGAATAATGTCATTTGATAGGTTAAAAATTATTTGTTTGGACCTTTTAGGCAAGCCATCAATCATTTTAACGAGTGATTTTCTTTGTAATTGTAAACCTGTTAATATTAATTCAGGACTCCACCAATCCCTTGAAGCCCACCAAAATTGACAAGAATACAAAGAAGATTGATAATCATCAAACCATTCCCCTCTATCTATAAATTCCCTCACTCTTTCAAGAAAATCAATATGACTTTGTTGAAGCTGATGTATTGCATTAAATGGATGGTTCCATAAAGGTAATGGTATATTGTCTTCCATATCTTGATCAGATGTTGACCAAGAAGAAGTTAAGAAATTCTTTATTTTCTTATTTAATGGAAATTCTCCAATGCTTTTAGAAAGAGTATTCATTTGAGTAGATTTTGCTAAATCAAAGAAAAAATTATAGTACCTCTTATGATGCTCTCCAAATGTTTCTAAATCCATAGCTAGTAGGATAGGACATTTTTGATTGTCATACTGATCACGTAAATCCTTAATTGCAGCATCTACATTTCCATTATACTGATTAAAAGCGATATTATTACTCAATTCCTTATCTCTCTTAATTAAGAAGACGGATTTACCATCCTCTAGCTCATAATACCCTCCGATTTTGAGATTGTTTATATTCTCTGGTGCAACGATTATCTTATAACCTTCTTTTACTATCTGGGGAATTACTTCCCCTGATATAGCTAATTCTGGAGGGAAGAACACTGAGCTGTTAACACCTAAAATATTGTAGGTTAACTTCTTTTGTTTGTTTATCTGATATCTTTGATCTTTTTTTAGAATCAGTGGTAAAATAGGGTGGTAGAACGCTGATCCCATAAGTTCTATTTGTTTAGATAGAATACCTTCCTCAATTAGATGTAAAACATCTGGATAACTTGTAGCAAATTTCTCTAATAAACAACCAGAAATATTTAATGTTATTTTGATTTCTGGATTTTCTAATAGTTTTCTTAAGAAAGGAATATAGCATTTTGAAATTATTCGATTGTATATCTCTTCCTTTTGAGTAATAGGTTGATAAGCATGTAAAACGAAAACCAAAGGGATTTTTTCCTTATTTTCCATATGCTTTCACCTTAGAGATTAAAGCTTATTTTTTGTTCAAACAATCTCTCATAATTTTAGCAACATCTTCAGGAAACATAGTTGCTATTCTATATGTTTCCATTATTTCAGCTCCACCAATTCTTTGAATAGGGATGATATCAATTAATAAATGCATATCAGAATTATAACCTATATTTTCTTGTCGAAACAGGATGTTTCTGTCTTGTAATAGATTCATGCTTTGAGGAGCTAGTGCTATGAACTCGTCTAAAGCTATATTTGCAATTAGAATAGCTTCAGCAAGTTTTGCAATCTGTTCTTCATCTAAGTACAAGAACTGGGAAGTGTGTCTTTTTGGTATCAATCTAAGTTGACCATCTCTTTCTGGAGCAAAAGCGGTTAGAAGTATCCATTCTTCATTTTCAAACACTATTCTTTCTTCAAAGTTTAGTTCTTGATTTAAAGGATCTTTGATTTTCTTATCTTCAACCAGTTTACATGCTAAGCAATAATTATGATTGTTCATCTTTTTCTTATGAAAACCTGGAACACTAAGGAAACCAAGTGAAGTCCAGCCATGACCTATATCATTAGCATAGATATAAGTTTGAGAATGGAGATGACAAATACTAGCACCAGCTTCTTCTCCAATATTGAAGAAATGTAAAATCGTCAATTTGGATGTATTGTATTTTTCTTTAAGGACACCAACACTGTCATTATGAGCAACTTGAGTTGTTTTCAATAGTTCAATAATTTCCTCTTTAGATGCATCAGATAAGGTATCATAATGTTTTGTGAGTAGATGAACCATTCCAATACCAATACTCTTGTCTTGTATGGAATCTAACTCTTGGGTGTGTTGATACAGAACCCTAGCCATTGGAGTAAAAAGATTGACAATTGAAATAGCAGCATGACTTTCTAGATTCTCTTTTTTTGGTTCAACACTTAAAGGATGATTACTGATATTGCCATCTTGTGATAAAACAACAGCTGGAAGCTCTCCTGCAACTACTTTACAAAATGAATCTCTTTCAATATGAAGCTCTTCTAGAATGATTTGATTATTCTCTTTATGTTCAAAAGGTCTCTTTCCTCTTAAAGGAGAAAATTGTGTTATATGCCCAACCTTTGTACCAAATTCATTTATTATTGTACGAAAGGGATCAAATCTCTCTAAAGGCATATTCTCTGTATCTCTGTAAATTCCCCAATAGCCTTCCGGTATATCCAAACTAAATCACCATTAACAGCACAATGCAAATTATATCTCTTTTAAGATTATAGATAGTTATCTTTTTAAGAATTTATGAAGGAAGGAGAAAAATAGAATCTCAAGCAATTTGAGGTTATAATTTTTCAAAACAATATATAGCAGTCTCTTAATGAAAATGAATATTTTTAAATAGCTTTCTTCTTATTCTGAATTAGACTGAATTGTGAGTAAAATGATGGGGCAATCACAATCATTGAAACCAATCTTGTTTAGAGATATGATGATAAAGAGTGAAAAACTAATTTCTGATGAAAAAGAGAATATCAATGCAATCAATGTTTTTCCAATACCAGATGGAGATACTGGTTCAAACATGTTCTATACGATTCAAGCCATTGTAAATGAAGTGAGAGGAGTAGAGGAGGGGAATGGTGATGATGTTTTTCAAGCAATTAGCAAAGGGAGTTTTGTAGGTGCAAAAGGTAATTCTGGTGTAATTTATTCTCAATTCTTGATAGGTGTGGTAGAACACTTAGATGCACAAGAACAGATAACTCCTAAGGCTTTTGCTGAAGCTTTACAGGAAGGAACTGATTTTGCATATGATAGTGTTCTTAATCCAACAGAAGGAACGATTTTGACAGTGATGAAAGAAGCTACAGAAAAAGCTAAAGAGATTATTGAAGAAAATCCTAAAATTGAATGGTTAGAATTTATGAATCTCATTGTTGAAAAAAGTCAAGATTGTTTGAAAAGGACTAAAGAGATGCTAGATGTTCTCAAAGAAGCTAATGTTGTAGACGCAGGAGCTAAAGGTTTTGTTCATATCCTAGAATCTTGGAGAGATACAATAGAAAACCAATAAACTACTGATCCTGAGGGGAAATAACTGTTTTTTGTAATAACAGGACCAATAAGTATTGGAAAAACAACCCTGATGAAAAATATAATTAGAAAATTCAAGCACTCATATAGTGTTGCTGGAGTTATAACTGAAGGACAAGAAAATAGGTTTTTTGTTAACGTTAAAACAAATGAAAAAGTTTCTTTTTATTTTGAAGGAGAAGAAATAGCAGAAGAAATAGGAAAATATTCAATCTCCAAAAGAGCAATGAGTTTCGCTAATAATGTGATTAAATCATCTTATAGTTCTCAAATAATTTTCATAGATGAAGTAGGTAGATTGGAGGGAGAAAGAAAGTGTATGTATGAGCAGATTTCAGGATTGGTTGATGAAACAAACAGAATGAAAGATAAAGCAGTTATTATGATCGTAAGAGAGGACTTACTTCATGAAATCTTAGTATTGCTTGACATTAAACCCATGAAAATATGGTCTTTACACAAAAAACCCAAAGAGAAAAATGTTAGAGAAATATATGATTTTATTTTGCATGCGATAACAAAAGGAGGGAGGGAGGATTGTGAGTTTGAAAATATTTAAACTCACAATCAATATGATTGTAGTATGAAATTATATAAAAGCTTCTATTTTGTTCTTGGGTAAAATTGATAAATAAGTGATTAAATCTCCTTGCATGAAAAAGAAATCAACATATTTTCTTATATTTCTGATTTTAGGGACTTCTTTCATAAGTTTTAGTAATTTCAATAAAACTGTAATGCCTGCTAAAACAGATGAAGAAGATACATTTCTAAAACCAGAGCTAATTGATAATGGATTACTTGCTCCAGAATTCAACATTACTGATGCTGATTCTCTTATTACATACAATTTAACAGATTTCCAAGGAAAAATGGTTGCTATAGATTTTTTTGCTACTTGGTGTGTATATTGTATGGATTCTTTACCCTATATACGTCAATTATACTTGATGTATCCTGAAGATATGCTACAAATAATTTCTCTAGATACTGATACATCAGAGTCTAATGCTCAAATTTCCTCTTTTCGAAAAAAATGGGGTATGGATTGGATAGTGGGTAGTGATACATATGGAGTTAATGATGAATATGATATTTCAGGAATACCTTCTTTCTTCTTAATAAATCAAACTGGACATATAGTATGGAGTGAAGAGGGTTTTGCAGATTCTATGTGGCCTGGTTTTAGAGCAACTTTTGCTAGTTATTTGCCTGATGATACAGTAGATCCTATAATAACAGACTTTAGTGTAGAAAATAAAACAGAATTTTCAATATTTAATACAGAAATAAATATTTTTGCTAATATAACTGAAGATAGGAATGTAAAAACAACTCAATTAAAAATAGAAACAAGTGGTCAAACAGAATTTATAGATCTGCCTTTTAATACAGAAGGAGATTTCAATATTATAAATGAATCAATAAGTATTGACCCTCTAATAGTATATGGAGAATCGCATATTGATTTAACCGTACAAGCTATTGATTACTTCGATAATGTTGGAGTTTCAAGCGTAGAAGCTCTATCAGTAGCTAATTATGTAGATACAGCAGTACCTGAAATAGGAGAAGTAGCAATCATACTTGATGATGATGGTTCAAGCAAGTATAATCTAACTGTTGAGGTTGAGGTAACAGAGGATTTACTATTGGTTGAAGCTGCTCTTTTAATACTAAAAGGAACTACACAACTGAAGTATATATACTTAGAACAGTTTAATTCAACTCATATGATTGCTAGTTGTGAATTGCCAAGATCAATAGCACCTCCAGAAGATATCACTGCAAAGGTCTTTCTTAGAGATGCTGCAAATAATACAGCTGAAGAAGCATATGACGTTCTTGATATTCCTGAAAATACTGAAAAAACGAGCTTAAATATCCTATATGCACTTTCTGCATTATTTATCATAATTATGTATTCCAAAAGGAGAAAGAAGTAGCTCAGATCCTTTTTTTACCTTCTTTTTTTTACTTAAGTAAAGCCTTTTAAATCAAAGTTTTTTTCTTGATGCGTGAAGAAAGGACAAATAGCTTTTATCCTAATTTCTATTGTAATAATCGGTGGAGGAATAGGAGTCTATTTCTTAATTCAATCTTCATCGAAAAAATCTTCTACTGCTCCAAATTATGAATTAGAGAGTATTTCAGGATATAATTTCACCATTTCTTCTCTTGAAAACACGACTGTCATACTTGATTTTATGAGTGTAACTTGCATCCCTTGTAAACAGATGTACCCAATATTAAATGACCTTCAAAATGATGATGATCTTATGGGAAAAATTGAGATAATATCCATTGAAACAGACTATACTACAACTATTCCTCAGCTAGAATCATATGCTTTAGATCAGAACATTACTTGGATACTCTGTAAGGCTCCCACAAACATGACAGAAGATTATGGTGTTGTAACTCTTCCAACCTTTGTGATAATTAATCCTGAAGGTCTTGTAACATATATTGAAGAAGGAATAATTTCCTTTGACAAATTAAAAGATGAGAGTCAAAAAGCAATAGAAGGAATAAGTGAAGGAATACAAATTACAAGTTATCAAGGATTCATAATTGGATTTGCAATTGTAGTTGCAATGTCTTCTTTCTTCTCACCCTGTTCTTTCCCTCTTCTTCCAGGATATGTAGCTCACATAATAGGTGTAGATGTAGATGCAAAACAAAAAGAAGAGGAAGAAGAAGAAAAAGAAACTGATAAAACTTTGAAACAAGCTTTCCTTTATCCACTGCTTGGATTAAGCGGAGGTATCGGAATTTTGATCAGTTATTTAATTTTAGGTGTTATAGTTAGTTCTGTAGGAAAAGCAATTTTACCTTACTTAGTTTATGCTCTTCCCATAATTGGAGGATTATTCATCATACTTGGAATAGTAATGTTCACTAATTTCAATATTTCATTTTCAAAACTACTAGGATGGTTAAGAAAAGAACAAATGAAAATCAGTAAAACAGAAAAGAAAGCAACAATCTTTAGAAAAATATTCAGCACTTTCCTTTATGGTTTAGGCTATGGAATAGCATCTCTCGGATGTAATGGACCAATTTTCCTAGCATTTAGTCTGCAAGTGTCTGGACAAGAAACAATTGCAAAAATGATTTTTGCTTATCTAGCGTTTTCATTAACAATAATTCTCTTAATGGTAGGAGTAACAATAATACTCATCTTTTCAAGGGATGTTATAGTCCAGAAATTAAAAGCTTCTACTGAAGTTATTAAGAAGATAAGTGGAGTAATCATGTTATTAGTAGGAATATATTTAATTCTAGAATTTGCATTAGGGGCGTAAAATGATTAGAAAAAATAGAAACGAAATAATTTTCACAACTTTAATGTTATTTTTAGTTTTAACTTTGAATTCAAGAACAATACAAGCAGAAATAGATTATGGGATTAGCTCTGTCTCTATAGATCCCCAACCTTTGGTTGCTGGAGAAAACATGACAATTGTTGCGAATTTTTATGATACAACTAATGTAAGTTTAGTTAAATTACTAGTGTGTCAACTAGCTCCCGAATTTAAATGTGAACTAACACCCATTATTATGGAAGAAGAATCATCTTTGAGTTATGAAGGGAAGTTCTTAGTGTATTATGAGAATGGAGTTTCGGTAGGATTCCATCTTCAGATAGTATATGAAAATGGTTCATCAATATTAATTCCAGATAGAGAAAATTTCTTAGGTTTTAATACATCAGAACCTGAGACAGATGAGTTCTTTTTCTATGCTGGAATAGTAGGAGATTCAACTGAAAAAACTAAGGGAATTGTAGTAATTACATCTGTCTTATCACTGATGGTAATAACGATATGGATTAAAAGAAGAAAGAACCAATAATAGTTTGATGAATAATGAAATGGTGAATGAAGCTGGGAGAGGAGAAATCTGTTATTTTTGTAAAACTGATTTGAAGAATGTAGAGAGAAAACAGAAAACAGAACTCAGATGTTGCAAACTAGTTGCTCATAAGAAAGAATTATTCCAATGGTTTTTAAAACATCAATATTGTCCTAATTGTCTTGCGGATGATAAGAAAGTAAGACAACAAATACTAGATTGGGGATTGAAGAAAGATACTAAAAAGAAGAAATCAATTAAATCTATTGAACACAAGAAATGGAAAAATCAAAGATATGAGAAAAGACTGAGAGATACTAAGAAAGACTGAATTTTTGTAATTAGAAAATATTAAAATATGCTCCAAAGGTTTTCTGACTTGTGACACAGAAGAAATACTTACTAGCTCTCTCATTGATTATTATTCCACTACTTGCTATTCCTATTAATGGGAATTATTCAGAGATTTCTGTAGGTTCGGAAAAACAATCAAAGACTTCTATAATTAAACAAACAACTTCTGATTTTACTATCCAAGATGTAAATTCAGGTACATCCTATTCTCTTAGTGATTTTTGGGGTAAAGTTGTAGTTCTAGATATGTTTGCAACATGGTGTGGTCCATGCCAAATATCTCTTCCTTACTTAAGAGAGTTATATTCAGAATATTCAGAAGAAAAAGTTCAGATTATTTCGATTGCTGTTGATCCTTCTGAGAGTCTAGCTACTATCTCTCAATTTCGTGATGATGAAAACATGGATTGGATTGTAGGTAAGGATTTAGATGGTTCCATTGCTACTGATTACGGTGTAAGTTCTATTCCAGTTTTCTATGTAATAGATCAAAATGGAGAAATAGAATGGAATGATAGTGGTTTTACAGCTGATGGAACATGGCCAGTAATGGAAAGTACAATAAAAAAATTAGTGCGTGATGCTCAAGAGACACCAATAGTAGCAAGAGTATTTTTAATCATTCTTGAAGTAGGTGCTGGTTTAGGAGCTGCAGCTGGTATCATATTTGTTATATATAAAATACGCAAACGATTAGGTGTTAAAAACTGTTTAAACTGCAATGCTGTGGCTAATTCAAAGTGTTCGAAATGTAGTACTTTGATATGTTCAAATTGTTCAGTAAATGGTTGCCCAAATTGTGGTAGCACAAAATTTGTAAGATTATGATTTCTTCTTTTCTAATATCTTTTTCATTTTTGTAACACTAACTGCTTTTCCATGAGAAACAAATACTTCCTTCACTCCTTCTTTTAGAAGACGTTTCCAACTTGAATATATTTGATTTATATCTTCTGCAACTGTGGGTAATCCGGGATTAAATCGTAAAGGAAAACCATGAGCGCAACATCCAATAAAAGCAACACCATCTTCAGAAACTAACGAAACAGTTCCAAGAGTATGCCCTGGAGTGTGAATAACCTTAGCTTTAACACCAAATTCATCAAGAGAATATTCATCTTTTATAATTATATCAGGTTCAACAGGATCATATAGCTTTAGAGATTTAGGTATTAGTTTGAAGAGTAACTTAACTACAAAAGAAATGGGTTTAGGTTCTACGCTTATCCCTTTACGAAGATATTCTGCATCGTTTTCATGAACAAGAACTTTAGCATTAGTGATTTCCTTTAATGTTTTTAGTCCTCCTACATGATCAAAATGGGCGTGGTTGACAATAATTAATTTGATCTCGCTTGGATCAATGTTGTTTTTCTTTAACAAACGAAGATATTTTTTAACATTAGATTTATAACCAGCATCCATCTGAACATAGCCTTTTTCTCCCTTAAGTAATTGGATATTGGTAAAACCTAGATCAAGTTCAATATGTTTTGCCATAAAACCTTAATTGATATATTTTTTTTAAGCGTTCTGATGGATTTTGTATTAAAATTACTCCGAGTTGTAAACAAGTAGAAGAGAAGGGATTATTATTTTCAATTTATGAATTCTATTATATCTTTAGTAAACTGCTTACTAGTTATAATATTATGACCTTTGTTTGCATAGATTTTTAGGATTGCTTCTGGAATTAATTGCTCCATTTCCTTTAGGTAATTCAAAGGCATATAGTAATCATTATCTCCACAGAGAATTAGGACTGGTTTCTTAATCTCTGTTAATCGATCTTTGGTATTATGTGTGACTTCAGCATTTGCTTCAATAAGTGTATCCTGACCGTAAGTTTCACCTTTAAAACTCATAAATGAACCAAAGAAATAAAATAATGGTCTTAACAAAAATCTCATGAATCTATTAGAAATGAAAACTGTAGGTATAGTAGAGAACGCTTTACCAGGTTTTCCTCCACTTATGTACTTTGCATAGTTTAGATCAAATCGCATTCCTTCATCTGAACCCTTGTAAGTGGCCATAGCTACTATGAAATAATCACTCATCTCAGGAAAATCAGCAGCAAAATGTTGAATAATAAAACCTCCAAAAGAAATACCTATAATTACATCCACTTTTCCATTAAACTCTTGATTTATCATCGTTGCATAATCATTTGACATATCTAAAGTTGTATAATTTTCTGGTAAACCTGATTTTCTAGAGACGAAATAAACTGTATAATCCTGAGTGAAGGTAAAGAAGGATTTCGCAGACATTCTAAAACCTAAACCTTCTTGAAGCATATTCCCTGGTCCTCCCTGAAAGACAATCATGTTTTTCTTGCCTGAGCCAAATTTTAGATAAGGAATACCATTTGAAAAAATGTCATAAACAGGTTTAATCTTACTCAATTTATTTATCTCCGCATATTCATAAACAAAATTAAAAGAGTATATGGCTTATATGAATAATTGCTTTTGTATTAGAGAATTTTAAAAATATTAAAAGAGAAAACGTAAGATTACTCAAGATAAGCTGTAATTGTTTAAATTCTATTCTGAGCTTATATCATTAGCTTCTGATAGATGTTGTTGACATATTCTCCAACTACCATCACGTTTCTCCAGAATCCCTGTCCATCGAATATCTTTTGCGCCCCATGGCTCTCCATCATATTCTCCTTCATCGTCTACTATTGCAGAGAACCAAGCTACATTTTTACTCTTTGCTATTACAATTCTTAAATCTCTTATATCGTATCCTTTAGCAATGTTTCGTTCATCCATCCATCCGTCCAAGAATTTTTCAAATTGTTTCCATCCTATAGCAGTACTCTTAGAGTCAGGAAAAATTGAGAAATAATCCTCGTCGTTTGCAAAGATGCTTTCAAAGAGAGCTCGATCTTTGGTTAAGGCCCATCCAAAAGCATCATGAAGAATTCTACTAATTTCATGTTTTATTTCAGTTTCATTAGAAGAAGACATTTCAAATCAACTAGGAATCTTTTTCTTGAAAAATAATAAGTTTTTATGTAGGTGTGAAAAAAAAATAAAAATCGTCGTATGTGCAGTTTTAAGCACATATTTACTTTAATTTGTTAAAGGTTAATCCTTAATATATTCTGTATTTTTCTTTTCAAAGGGTTAGATAAAATTGAAAAAAGAATCTATAAGATTAAGTGGTAATTCCTTCCTTAGGATTGTTATCTTGTTATTAGTTATTACACTTATCCCGTTTTCATATGCAGAAAATAATAATAAACTCTTTGATATAGAAATTCAGAAGATTTCTTATGATCCAATAATTATTTCATCAGATGCTGATTTTGGACCTTCAGGATATAATCTTCCGGGTTCTGGAACCTTTGGAGATCCTTACAGAATTGAGAAGTTAAACATCAATACACAGGCAGAATATGCAGTAGAAATAAGAGAAGTAACTTCCTATTTCGTGGTTGAAAGTAATAATCTGAAAGGATCTTTAGGAGGTCTTTATATCTCAAGTATTCTTCCTGGTCACACAAATATTTCTAATAATTCGTTCATTAAAATCGAAGATGGTACAGGAATTATTCTTACCAGTTCTGATCAAGTTGAGATTAGAAATAACAATTTTCTTGATACAAATACAGCAATTGATTGTTCTCTTTCTACTGATGTTTCTATTATTGATAACGATATCAAATTTGGAAATAATGGAATAATCTTGAAAGATTCTCCAGGAGCTTTGATAAGGAATAATGAAATCTTATCTATGACAGGAAATTCCATTAGATTACAAGATTCCCACTCTTCTCAGATTCGTTTGAATCAGATTAATGAAACTGGTACTGCTATGATTCTTGAATCAAATCATGTAGATGTTTGCAGTAATGTCATTTATGCAAATACTCAGGGAATACTAATTGAACAATCTATAGGTAGTAAATTCTGCGAAAATTTCATCTATCACAATTTAGGGGGAGCGATTTATCTCTCAACCTCAATTCAAAATATTAAAGAAGATAATGTGTTTTACCATAATTATTTCATTGCAAATAGTGAAGGAGAAAATCCTCAAGCAAAAAGTTATGGAACAAATAACACTTGGTATAACACAACACTGAATGAAGGAAACTATTGGAATGATGCAAATAAAACTGGACCATATTATCTTGAAGGAGCTATAGATTATTATCCTCTTACAACAACTGATCGAGACAATGATGGACTAGATGATATAAACGAGAGATACGTATATTTTACAGATTTAGATTTCAATGATACAGATTTAGATGAACTTCTTGATGGAGAAGAGGTCTATACCTATTTCACAAGTCCTACTGATTCAGATTCAGACAATGATCGATTGAAAGATGGTGAAGAAGTTTTAATTTACGGAACAAACGCCTTAGATCCTGATACTGACAATGATTTATTGGATGATTATGAAGAACTTATGATTTACTTCACAGATGCTTTTGATCCAGATACTGATGATGACTCAATTCCTGACGGATGGGAAGTACTGAAAGGTCTTGATCCTTTAGTTGATGATTCTACATTAGATTACGACAATGATGAATTAAGCAATGTTGAGGAATATTACCTTGGTACACATCCATTCTTAAATGATACAGATTTTGATGATTTATTAGATGGAATAGAGGTGAATACTTACGGTACAGACCCTCTAGACAAAGATTCAGACAATGACAACTTATTTGATGGTGAGGAGATTTTGGTGTATTTCACTAATGCTCTTAATCCGGATTCTGACAATGACACTCTCACAGATGGGATTGAGGTCAATGTTTATTTTACAAACCCTTTGAGTAATGATACAGATCTTGATAATTTGCCTGATCCATGGGAGATAGAATATGAACTTGATCCTTTGTTTGATGATTCATCTCTTGATCCTGATAATGACGATCTTACAAATTTAGGAGAATATTTAGCGGGAACACACCCATTTCTAAATGACACAGACGGGGACAAATTCTTGGATGGAAAAGAAGTAAAAGCTGGAACTGATCCTCTGGATCCAAATGATTATCCCTTGTCTTCAAAACAGATAACTATGATTATAATTAGTTCTGTATCTGTAGCTATTATAGTTTCCGCATTAATAACAGGAATAGTAACTAAAATTCGTAAACGATGAGATTACATTAGGAGATTTTTCTTTTCTAAGATTTGCATTACAATGTTTTCATGAAAAAAATCTCTAAAAAAAATGAAAAAATGAAAATAGGGAGGAGTAAAATTACTCTTTCTTTAATAATTTTTGAACGACTTTCTTGGTTCGGAAAATTATAATGAGGGTTCAAAGTAAGATTGCACTTAAAATAAGGTATTCAGAAAAAGTTAGTTATAAAGTTTTTAATACAGAGATGATTGTTTAAAATTTCTCAGAATGGTCATTATTCAGCGAATTGTATCTGAATTTCTTTTTCATTATTAGTTTAACAGAGAAATCTTTCAAAGTTATATTATTTAAATAATATTAACTTGTAGACCAGCTTCTCTAGCCAATGTTTCAAAGGTTCTAAGACCATTTTCTTGAGATTCTGAGTGAATTTTTAGTGAATATTGACGACCTAATTCTTCATATTTACCTTTTCCCCATTCATGATATTTGAGAAACCTAATTTTTTTGATTCCTAGTTCTGTACAGAAATTGATTGTCTTTTTGATGTTTTCTAAATCATCATTGATTCTTGGAATAATTGGGACAGAAATAGTTATTTTATTAACGTCAATTTGACTTAATTTTTTTAGATTCATGTGAATTTTCTCATTATTTACCCCTGTTAACTCTTTATGTAATTTTGCATCCATAATCTTCAAGTCAAAAAAGAAGAAATCAATTTTTTGTATAAAATCTGCAACCTTTCGCCAATCAAAAAATCCACAGGTTTCTATTCCAACAGAAAATCCAATTGCCATAGTCTTCTTTAAAAACTCCCTAATAAAATCTGTATGAGCTAGAGGTTCACCACCTGAGAGTGTTATCCCACCTCCTGAGTTTCTGAATAATAAAGAATTCTTTTTTACTCTCTCAAATAAGTCTAAAACTGAAATACTGTATCCAACTGTTCTTAAAGCATTTTCAGGACACACTTGAGTACATATCTTTGATTCACAGATTGAACATTTCTTTCTGTTAATAATTGGGCATTCCAAATTAGAAAAATCAATACTAGAATAAGTGCAAGCTTTTTCACATTTTCTACATCTCTTACATTTGATTTCAGAGTAAAAAATTTCTGGTTCAAATAGTTGACTTTCTGGATTTGAACACCAGATACATTGAAGGTAGCATCCTTTAAAAAAAACAACTGTCCTTATTCCTGTCCCATCATCCACACAATAATCTTGTATATTAAAAATCGTTGTTTCCTCATTCTTGAAGGATAATGGATTTGTTAAATCTTGTGTCAATATCATCAAAGCTCTAATTCAGTTCTTTCAATAATTTGGTCTTGAATGGACTTGCTTAATTCAACGAAGAAAGCACTAAATCCAGCGACTCTAACAATTAAATCACGATATTTATCTGGATTATTCTGAGCATCTCTTAACATCTCAGTATGAACTACATTAAATTGTAATTGAAAACCAAGGTAATCAAAATATGTCTTGATCAAGGAAATTAATTTTTTTGAACCTAAAATTCCTTTAAGAGTAACAGGATGGAATTTCATATTGTGAAGTCCTCCTCTTATTTTGGTGTGGTCAACTTTTGCTGCTGATAAGATTGCAGCAACTGGTCCATTGACATCAGTTCCAGGAAATGGTGAAGTTACTCCATCGCATAAAGGTATTTCAGCAAGTCTCCCATCAGGTGTTGCTCCAGTTACTTTCCCAAATGGTGTGTGAGTGCTAATCGCTAACATTGATGGATCATATGGTTTCCCTAAATAATTAATACCATTCTTTACAAATTCACAGTAGGTATCAAAGAGATCAACAAAAATCTCATCAACGTCATCATCATCATTACCCCATTTAGGAGCATCAAGAGCTTTTCTTCTCATATCATCGTTGTTTTCAAAATTATTTTTACAAGCTTCCATAACTTCTGCCATAGTAAATAGTTTTTGATCTTCTACAAGCCTTTTTACTGCAGCAAGAGAATTTGCAACATTTACCATTCCTGAAGAAAGCGTTGTTGGCACTTCATTACAAATAGCTCCACCATCATCAAGAGATAAACCTCTTTCTACACAATCCCGGATTAAAACTGAAGAATAAATTAGATTACAAGTCTGTCGATGAGCTGCCATAACAATATTCCAGTAAGATTGCCAATTCTGTATTGCTGTTTCTAAGTGAATTTTGTAAACCTTAATTAATTCTTCATAACTTCTTGGAATTTTTGTTTCAGTGAACTGTAAGTCTGTACGTGGATCTTTCCCCCCATACATAGCTAATTCAAGTAATTTGCCATGATTAATAAATCCTGCTTGAACAATTCCATAACTCATTCCTTCCATGGTTGGTTCTGTGCAACCTCCCATAGCAGCATATTTCCTAATAACAGGAACTGGTAATCCAGATGTTTGTAATTCATGTTGGATATAGATCTTGAGATTGAACCAAGCTGGGAAGCCACATCCAGTTTTAACACATTCAACTGCTTTTAGAAGAAATTCCTCACTAAGAGAATCATCATACCATATCGATAATGTCGGTTGTGTAGTTTGACAATTAATAGCTGATTGCAGAATTAACATTGATAATTCGTTATCTCCACGTCTTCCATTTTCATCAGTCCCACCAATAATCATATTTTGAAATAAATTTCCTGATCCAAGTCCTTCCCATGAGAAAGAAGCAACATATTCAATTTCAGTCATTTTTATACGTAATGCTTCTAGTAACTCTAATACTTCATCTTCAGAAATTTGAGTATCTTCTTTATAAAATGGATACATATATCTATCGAATCTTCCAGGTGAATACCCAAGGTGAGCTCCTTCGATATGACCCGCTAAGTAAATAAACCAAAAAGCTTGCATAGCTTCTATAAAGTTTCTTGGTGGATTTTCTGGTACCCATTTACAATGACCAGCTATTGTTAATAACTCCTGTTTTCTCTTTGGATCCATTTCTGTCTGTGCTAATCTTTCTGCTTCATTAGCATAATTGTTCGCCCAAGTAATTGTCGCTTCTAAGACTCTTATTCCAGCTTTCCAAAAATATACTTTTTCTGCTGATTTATAGTCAGTTATTTGTGTTTTCAAGATATTTTTTTTCATTTTCTCAATAATTTTTTGAAAACCTTCATTTAAAGCAGTTTCAAAATCAAGAACATATCTTCCTTCTGGAGCAGGATCATGTGGGGCTGTATATAATACTGCTTCCCATCCCTTCTCTATGTAGTCTGCTGCTGAAAAAGTAGTTTTCCATAAAGCATCTCCCACATCCTGCATACTTTTACCTTTAAAATATTCTGCACATTCTTTCAGATTATCTTTGTCCTTTTTTGATATTAGAAATTTATGTGAAAAAATATCTAAATCTTCTGATTGAGCGAGTTCCCTTCCTTTAGCAATCCCACCTCCATCTCCTAAATCAGTAACACTATCTTGAGCTTCTTGTTGCTTTTCTTCAAATATTTTCAAAATGAAATCAGATGCATAATTGCAATAAGGAATTGCTCCACGAACAAATCTTGTTTTACTTCCAACAATAAGCTCATTATCTCTTATTACTGGTGTTAAATTCTCTAAAGCATAAGCATGACATTCAGCTCTTCTTTCTAAAACATTCATTCCATCAGTTTTACGATGAGCTTCCATGTAACCATAAATATACTCTGGATCAATCATCAAAGGTTCTGATAAATATTGATCACGTAAGTGTCGAATTCTTTCAGTTGAAGGTTGTTTAATAATTTCTCTTGGTTCAAAGGTAAGTGATTCAGTCACTTTCTTCTACCTCTTAAAAAGAAATTGAATAATCAATTATTTTAATATTCCTTAGGATTATTCTCTAATGTAAAAATGTTATCAAATTGAAGTGGATTCAATAAAAATACTTCCGACAAAACACAACTAATGAGATAAAAAAATAGAAAAATAAGAAAAGAAGAAGAGAGTATTCATTTCAATCTAATAGATATAAGTTCGGAAACTAGTCCAAAACTTTATTTATTATAATAAGTAAGTCTTGAAGATGGAAGAACAAGAGTTCTATAGATTCAAAATTAAAGCTCACAGGTCAATTTTTACACCAAAAAAATATGAGGTTTACGATGCTGTAACAGGAAGATTAAAATTCACTTGTCAATTTAAAGGATTTACAAAATTAAGTTGTCTGTTATATGATCAAAGAGGAAAGGAAATTTTTGGAGCTCAAAAGATAGGATGGACGAAATTAACATATGACTGGATTATTTTTAAAGATAAAGAAGAAATAGCCAAGTTTGATAAATCCCAGGGGAAACACTTCGCAAAAGGATTTGAAGTAATAACAAAATCACAGATTTATCAAGGCATTCTAGGTAAATTCTCCGATGAAGAAGGAAAAGAGGTTTTCTCTATAGAACGCCAAGAAAAAATAAGCGAACTTTTTGTTGATGTGAATCAAAATTTCGATGTTAATCTAGCAATTATGATTTCTTTGATAGTGTTTATTCACAGATTTATGTAGTTTATCATTTTATTATATACTCTGAAAAAAGAATCTGGAAATTAGATACTTATATAA
>JAEOTE010000101.1 GCA_016839945.1 Candidatus Heimdallarchaeota archaeon
AAAGGTTAAAGAGAACAAAGCACGCTACCGAATTGTCCTATACAACGACATCGAGAAAGTGGGTCTCTAAATGAGTCTTTCATTTTAATAATGATAAGTAATTATCAGGGATGTTAGAGAAATCGAACAATAAGTATAGCAAAGCCTGAAATATAATATTTATGGAATAACATAAAAACGTAAAAACATGGCTAAAACAGAACAACATGATTACTCTGTTGAGTTACCTATAATATGGCATTCTTAGTTTAAAGTAAAAACTCATATCTCAAAATGGTGGGACACGGCGGATTCGAACCGCCGACCTCACGGTTATCAGCCGTGCGCATATTAGTTTATGGTACGCAGCCATTAAACTTCTAACCAAGCTGAGCTAGTGTCCCTTACTTGCTCTTTTCCTTCAATATTACTTTTAAAAGTTTTTTCTTACACTTCTCTTTTAATTCTTGTTCCTTGTTCTACTTTTGCCATGGTATTTATAAAGTAGGGGTGCTTCTCAAATTTATGTTGTCAACGGCTCAAATTTATAAAATATTTTTAGAAGAGAAAAATAGAGCTCTTGAGAGATTCAAAGAAGTTGATTCCAAACATTTCTATTTCATTGTTCA
This sequence comes from Candidatus Heimdallarchaeota archaeon, assembly GCA_016839945.1. Lineage (GTDB taxonomy): Archaea > Asgardarchaeota > Heimdallarchaeia > Heimdallarchaeales > Heimdallarchaeaceae > UBA460. The sequence goes on from JAEOTE010000101.1 coordinate 609, forward strand.
TGAAAATACATGGAGTCCTGAGATGATTTTCCGCCATTTAATTATGAGCGGATATTGGATGATGGGACATGATCATAAAGAAGGGAAACCTGAATCTTCAAAATATGCACTTGAAAATGGAGTTATTCCAAACGAAAAATCAACAATTAACGAGGTTGAAAAAGAACTTAATGAAATAACAGAGATAGTTTTTAAAACGCTTGAAACATTCAATTCGGAAAAGGAAGAAGAGTTTATTGAATCATGGTGGGGTAAAATTCCTAGACAGGAAGCCATAGTTCGTATGATTTTGCATGATTATGGTCATTTAGCTCAAATAGTGAGTCTTTTCAAATTGTCTACAGGCTGGACTGATAAGGAAATTTATAATCTAAAAGACTAGAATCGGTTCTTTAGATATTTTTTCATCTCTTTCTCTCTTTTGTAGAAGCATTATAAGTGTATGAACGCTCAATCCATTTGATAATTATGGTTTCAATTGAACAACTCTATAGTATTGTTGAAGAGGATAGAAAGAAAACCTTTGGTTTCTTTAAAAAAATAGAAAAAAAACATTTTCATAATCCATTAATCGAAAATACGTGGAGTCCTGAATTAATCTTTCGTCATCTTCTTATGAATATTAATTGGATGCAGGAGAAACTTCCTAGTAATCCACCAACACCCTCCAAACTTGCTTTCGATCTTGATGAACAAGTTAGTAACCAAGTTACTTTAGATGAAATTATTGAAGAGTTTGATATCATCTCCCCAATTTTTAGGAAGCAATTATCTTCACTAACTATTGAACAAGAAGAAGAGGATATTGACATGTGGAAGGGAAAAATGAAGAGAAGAATCTATTTAGTACGCTTAATCAATCATGAACATAGACATTTAGGTCAGATACAGTGGATTCTTAAACGTTCTACTGGTTGGACTGATGAAGAAATATATGGATAATAAAATAAACAACTTAGTTATATAGTAAATTCTGTTGGATCTGGTTCTACTAAACTATTGTAACGTTTTGGATTATACATGTAAGAAACATATATTGGAATTCCTTTTTTCATTGACTTCCATCTGTTTTGAGGTTCTCCAAGTCTTAATGCTGGAATTTCTTCGTAGTTATTATTATATTCCCATCTGCCATCCTTAATTCTATAATAACATTCTCCTCTAGATCTTTTGTAATCACTACTTATCTCTTCAGCATTAGTAGCCCTTATTCTTGCTAATATTGTTTTTTTCTGACTTGGATTGATTATCGTTACACCATATGAAGGAGGAATTGCTAACAAATCCTGTTTTTGTGCTCTTATCATTATGACATCTTTGACTTTTTCATGGTATTCTCCTTGTTGTTGTAAAACAAATTCTGCATAACCTTCTATTAATTGATAAATTTCAGGATATCTGTATTCATTATCTGCAAAGGACCTATAATATCCAAGTGTTTTAATGAATTCCTCTCCTAGATTTCCAGCTTGAACTACAATCAAATCGAATCGCATATCATCCCAAAATTCTTTATCTTCTGTTTTTTTAACTTCTTCATAAACACGGAAAACTTCTTTTTCGGTTTCTTTAGACTTCCAAACTTGTTTCAGAACTGAAAGCTGCAAATCCTTAACTTTGTAGACTGTTATTTTTTTTACATCAACTTCATTACTATTATATTGAATCATTTCTTCAGTACTTTCTATAGGTAACCCAAGATATTCTCTCAAATCAAAAGACCTCTTCTCTTAGCTATTCACATACTATAGAAATGGTCTTCTCCCTCTTCAGTAATCTTCCAACTATCTAGCGTCCCAACTTGGAATTTACTTAGAAAACCTTGCATGGTTAAATCATTTAAGATGTCTGTAAGCAGTGATTTTTCCATCATTTCCCCTTTTGCTCTGTAGATATCATTTAACTGAAACATAACATCTACAAAAGCCAGACCTCGTTTTGCTGAAACAAATATATCTAGTACATCAATTATAACTTGTTCTTTTTCTAGCATGTTTCTCATTTATGTTATTTCTTTATCTTTCTAAAATTTTTCTAAAAAAAGTGATAAACCAAAAATAATAATAGCAAACGAAATTTATTTATCTAAAACGCAAACATGGGGAACTAGAGTTATTTACTCAAGTTTTCACACAAGTTGAAGAACAGAGGAGATAATAATGTCACACCAGAAAGAAAAAGAAGAAAAAAGATCTTCAGTTGAACGCTACTTACTTAAGCATGAAATAGAGAAGCTGGAATCCAGACGTAGTTTTAACATGTCTACAAGTCTGGTATCATTATACATTCCTCCTGGAACTCGACTATCTGATATTAATTCTCAATTAAGAGATGAGTATGGAACTGCTACAAATATTAAAGATAAAAGCACTGGAAAAGCAGTTCAATCTGCTCTTTCATCAATTATGTCTAGAATGAAGAATCTCACAAACCCTGGTGAGAATGGTATCGCAATTTTCTGTGGAATCACTCAAACTAACAAAGTTGAATATTTCTTAATTTACCCACCTGAGAGAGTGGGAATTAAATTATATGTATGCGATTATGTCTTTCATATTGATCACCTTAAAGACATGTTAGAAAGTAAATTAAGATACGGTTTAGCACTTGTTTCTCGAGGTGGAGCTACGTTAGCAATTGTGCAGGGATCACGTTTAGATATTATATGGGATGAAGATTCTTTTGTTCCAGGTAAAACTAGAATGGGTGGGCAATCTCAGCGTCGTTATCAACGTTTGGTTGATGAAGCAGCTCAAAGATGGTTTACTAAAGTAGCTACAAAGATGAATGATACATTCATGAATAACTACCCTGTTGAAGGTATTGTGGTTGGTGGACCTGCTTTATCTAAAGCTGAATTTTTAGAATCAAAAGAAATAGATTACCGTTTGAAAGAAAAAGTGATTGGAATTCATGATGTTGGATACTTGAAATCCCCAGGTATCAGAGAATTGCTAGAAAAAGCAGAAGATGACCTATCTGATTTTGAATTAATAAAAGAGAGGAAGTTAACACAAAAATTTATGGAACATCTAGGAAAAGATACGGGTTTAGCAGCTTATGGTGAAAAACAGGTTAGAGAAGCTCTTGACAAAGGGGCTGTTGATACTGTTTTAGTAAGTGAAGATGTTGATCGAGTTAACATGGAAATCAAGTGTGATGGATGCAATTATAGTAACATAGAATCCGTTAAAACAAAAGATTACAATGAATTCGTAAAGAAATTATCTGATAAAAAATGCCCTGAATGCAAAGAATCCAAAATGTATATTGATAAAGAGACAGATTTGATTACAGAATTACATGAACTATCAAAAAATACAGGAGCTAATCTTGAAGTCATAGCAACTAGCCACGAAGATGGAGCAATGTTGTATGGTGCGTTTGGCGGTATTGCAGCTATTCTTAGATACAAATTATTTGATGGATACTAATAGTTAAACTATATGAAAGTTTGAATTAACCATTAACTATTGTTCCTATCTGTTCTCCTTTAACAACCTTTTGGATATTTTCTGGTTTAGAACCATTGACAAAAATCAGTTTTATGTTCGATCTTTTAATAATCTCGCAACCAACTGTGTCGAATAAATCATATTTGCCTGGTTCTTCTTCTTGTTTTAGAATTATCTCCAGTAGCTCTTCTGAGGTCATTTTATCTATAGGTTTTGCATCTGGAAATCTGTGAGGATCTTTGTTATAGACTTTATCTACGTTGGTTAAGTTTAGCAAGAAATCTGCACCCCAGTATTCAGCTAATAATGCAGAAACAGCACTTGTTGATTGACCTGGTTGAAGCCCTCCAGTGACTACAATTTTACCGGTAGAAAGAGCCTTTCCAACCTCCTCAAAAGATCTTGGAACTAGTAAGTATGCTTTATCTTTCAGAGAAGCTATAACCAATAATGCGTGAATTCTTGTTGATTCAACAGCTAGAATGTCTTTGAATGTTGTAACATGCCCTAAAACATCACTAGCTTGAATAATGATTCTAGCTAGTTTTCCTCCTCCAACTACTATAGCTATTTTATGTCCCTCTTCATGTAGAGAATTTATTACATTAATTATGTTGTTTATTAATTCCACATTTAATGTCATTTCTTCTTTATAAAGAACAGACCCGCCAAATTTTATTACAATCTTCTTTGAAGTCATTGTTAAAACTCATATAACTGACAACTAAATAATTTTTTCCCTAAATCCAGATTCTAGAAACACAACAATAAAGCGAATCTTTTTTAATTCAGTTTCAGAGAAGCAATCAAAAACTCTGAGGATTTAAAATGGATTTAAAACAAAGAAATGCTATTGCAGAGATATTTGCAACCAATATAAATAGTGTGACAATAGCAGGATGGATACAACAAGTCAGAGATCTTGGTGGATTAAGGTTTGTTCAACTTCAAGATAGATCAGGAATAGTTCAAATCGTAATACCCAAGAAAAAAGTATCACAAGAGATATTCTCCTTGGAATTACAGGAAGGAGACATAATTATTGTTACTGGAGAAGTTATCGAAAATAAAAGTGCCCCAGATGGAAAAGAAGTTCTTCCATCTGCCTTGAAAATCCTAAATAAAAGAGAGCAAGAATATCCAATAGCAATTACTGATAAAATTGAAACAAATCCAGACAAAAGATATGATTTTAGATTTTTAGATTTAAGAAACAGAAAAGTTTCACAAATCTTCGAAATTGAAAGCACTGTTGCTTACTCTATACAAGAATATTTCAAAGAAAATGATTTTTTGCAATTTTTCTCAGCTAAGATTGTAGGATCAGCAACTGAAAGCGGAGCAAATGTATTTGAGATAAATTACTTTGATAAGAAAGCTTTCTTAGCTCAGTCTCCTCAATTTTATAAACAAATGATGTTAATGGGAGGATTTGAGAGAGTATTTGAAATAGGTCCAGTTTTTCGAGCTGAAAAACACCATACTAACAGGCATTTATGTGAGTATACATCCATAGATTTTGAGATATCCTACATCAATGATCAAAGAGATGTGATGAAGGTTTTGCAAGATGCAGTAAACTATACACTGGGAAAGGTTAAGACAGAGAAGAAAAAAGCTTTGGAAGAACTAGAGGTAACAATAGATAATCAACCAAAAGAATGGCCTGTGCTTACAATGCCTGAATGCAACGAAATTTTGGCTAAAGCAGGAAAAGAGTTAGGTCTCTATGAAGACCTAGATGCTGAAGCTGAAAAAATTATTGGAAAATATGTTAAGGAGAAGTGGAATTCTGATTTTGTTTTTGTTGATCAATATCCTTGGGATGTAAGACCATTTTATACAATGAAAGACGACAACGATCCTAATTTAACTAAATCTTTTGATCTACTATACAAAGGTCAAGAATTGACAACAGGTGGACAAAGAGAACACAGAATTGATATTTTAACAGTACAAGCAGAAGAGAAAGGTTTTAACTTAAAACATATTGATAGTTATCTGCAATTCTTCAGAAATGGAGCACCACCTCATGGAGGAAGTGGAACAGGAATTGAGAGATTTGTACAACAAATTCTAAGTTTACCCAATATAAGAGAAGCAAGATTACACCCAAGAGATCCAACAAGATTAGAACCTTAGCTCAATAATAGTTTCATATCAAAATGAAAACTCTTAAAAAAAGAATGAAAGTCAATATAGTAGTCATAAGTAATGATTTTATTTGCGGGGATAGCCAAGTAGGTCAACGGCGGCGGACTTAAGATCTCGGCTTATGCCAGAAATAAGGGTTAGATAAGCAATCCGTTCCTTAGTGGTTCGGGAGTTCGAATCTCCCTCCCCGCACCAAATTTCATTGTAGTTTCTAGATCTTGATTTTTTTATCAGATTTCTTCTTGTTTTAACTCATGGGTTAAACACATTTACCCTTCAATTACAACAGATTAACCCAATGATTAAGAATATAATCTAAATGATTAAAAAAACGATTAAATAAAGGCATGATATTTGTATTTTGGTGAATTAATTGGCAAAGCACGAAATCAAAATGTACGAAGAGTTACTAGAACTCCTTGAAAAGAGGTACAAAGATGGTGAAATTGACAAAGAAAACTATAACGAATTAAAAGAACGTTATTTAGCAAAATTGGAAGGTGCTAAGAAGGATTTTGAAGTTCATAAGGAAGCTTCTCAAATCTACACTTCTGGAGTTAAGGTAATGACTAATGGTTCTGTATCTGCAGCAGGTTCTACAAGAATTACAGGGGGAGAAGTCCCTAAAGACATACGAATTGCTGGTTCAGGAAAAATTGAAAGTGATGTTATCTGTAATCAATTTAAAACAGCTGGTTCCTTAAAGAGTTCTGGAAATATTACAGCTCGTGGAGATGTAAGAGCTTCTGGATCTTTTAAATGTGAAGGTTTTCTTCAAACAGATAAGGATGCAAAGTTTTCTGGGTCTGCAAAGATAGACAAAGATACTGTAGTTCAAGGAAGATTAACTGCTGCTGGAAGTTTCAAATGTAATGAAAATGTACAAGCAGAAGTTGGGGTAAAATTTGCAGGTTCCTCCAATATTGGTGGAAGTTTATTATCCCAAGGAACTGTTGAAATAGAAGGAAAAACACAAATAGCAGAAAATCTTGTTGGAGAAGATGTTTTAATAAACAAAGGAAAAGAATCATTATTCTTTAGACGTAAAAGACTTAGTAAATCTGAAATAGGAAAAGATGTTTTTGCAACTGGTGATGTGTATATAGCAAACACAAATGTGAATGGAGATGTAAAAGGAGTATCTGTTGAACTTGGTCCTTACACTAAAGTCTATGGAACAGTGTTTTATGTTGAAAGATTTGATGTAGATAAAAAAGCGGAATTAGTAAATGAGCCAGTTAAGATAAGTAGAGAAAAATTACAACTTTAAAATTATGGAGTGAAATTAGAATGTCAAAAGAACAAATTAGTGAAAATGAAGAAATAGTGGAAAGAGCAATGATAAGCTCTGCAGGAAGTTTAAGAGAAGACGAAGAGAGAATCAAAGTTTCCGGATCTGCCAGCATATCTAGTGGAATGGTTGATAAATTTGTAAAGATTTCAGGATCAGGAAAAATAAATGGGAATTTTCAATGTAATGGAATTAGAAGTTCTGGATCCTTGAAATGTTTGGGAAGTTTGGTTTCTAATGGTATCTCAAAGAGCTCGGGCTCTTTTAGTATAGATGGTAATTTATCATCAAAGGATTATGTTAGAAGTTCAGGCTCTTTTAGTATAAATGGGAATCTATCAACACAAGGTTTTGTTAGAAGTTCAGGTTCATTTAGAGTTGGAGAGAATCTAAAAGGAGATAGTGATGCCAAATTTGGCGGTTCAGCAAAAATTGGTGGAGAGATTACAATTCTAGGATTATTAAAATCCTCAGGCTCACTTAAAGTAGAAAGAGGTGTACAAGCCGAAAATGGGTTTTTAACTTCTGGTTCTGCATACGTTGGAGGTAATCTTCTATCTCAAGAACGTGTCGACATGAAGGGTTCAGCGAAAATAAATGGTGATGTAACAGCAAATGATCTTTTTACAGGTTTTAGAAGATGGTGGAGAAATATACGAATAGGAAGAAAGTTCAAATACCCATATAAGATTCATGGAAATGTTTTTGCAAAGAATTTCGTTGAACTAAATAACACTCTTGTAGAAGGGGATGTTAAAGGAAAAAATGTGAAAATAGGTCGTCGTTCTCAAGTTACAGGTAAAATATACTTCGCGGAAACAATTAAAATTCATAGAAGAGCAAAAATATCTGTAGAACCTACTCAAATCACAGAAAATGATCTTAGTTTGTAATTTGGGTACTTGTATTTTATTCTTTACCCACAAAACAAAATCTTCTTTAATCTCTCTTTTCTTCTTTTTTTGATTATTCATGTTAGGAAAACTTGGAACCTCTCTTAACAAAGCAATCTCAAAAATCTTAAGGGGAGGACCCCCAGATAAAGAGGTTATTAAAGAACTCAAAAATTCTATGCTAAAAGCATTGCTTGAAGCTGACGTTCAATTTGACTTAGCTGCTAATGTAGTAAATGAAGTAGAACGCAAATCATTCGAAAAAGAATTGCCAGATGGACTTTCTCGAAAAAAAAGTGTTCTTTCGATTATAAATGAAGAGCTTTCTAAATTCTTAGGCACAAAAGCATATCCATTAATTTTAAATCCAGATCGTCCTACAATCATAGAGCTAGTTGGAATACAAGGTTCTGGGAAGACAACAACCACAGCTAAACTTGCAAAATACATTAAGAAAAGAGGAAAAAAAGTTGCGGTTATAACAACGGATAATTTTAGACCCGGGGCCTATGAACAACTTAAACAACTTTGTGATAGTATTGAGGTTCCTGTCTATGGAGATCCTGACAATAAAAATGCTGTAAAAATTGCCACAGACGGAGTTAAGAAATTCATAGATGAGAAGTATAATGTTGTTCTTATTGATACAGCAGGTCGTCATAAAGAAGAAAAAGCACTCCTTAAAGAAATGAAAGAGATTAGTGAAAAAACAAAACCTGATGAAATCATTCTAGTTATTGATGCAAATTTGGGCCAAACAGCTTATGAACAAGCACTAGCTTTCGCTCAATCCACAAAGATTGGTTCTATTATCGTTACAAAAATGGATGGATCTGCTAAAGGAGGAGGTAGTCTTTCTGCTGCAGCAGCAACCAAAGTTCCAATCAAATTTTTAGCTGATGGTGAGGATATAGATTCACTAGAGGAATTTAATCCGACTTCATTCGTTGGAAGGCTTATAGGTGTTGGTGATTTAGAGGGATTATTAAAAGAAGTAAAGGATATGGAAGCTTTACCAAGTAAAGAAGAAGCCATGAGTATGCTCAGTGGCAAAATTTCATACCGCCAAATGATGGAGCTTTTAGATAGTTTTGGGTCGATGGGATCCATGAAACGAATGATGTCAATGATACCAGGCTTAGGAATGTCTTTTGATGAAGATATGCTAGATCTTTCCAAAGAGAATATGAAGAGATTCAAAGTTATAATGTCTTCAATGACCGATGATGAGTTAGATGGAAAAACAAAATTAAGTAGTTCTAGAATTCAACGCATAGCAAAAGGAAGCGGTCGCTCTATTAATGAAGTTAAAGAGCTGATAAGTCAACACAAAACTGTTACTGCACTCGTAAAACGAATGAGAAAAGGCCGTAGAGGTGGAATGCAGATACCAGGAATACCCCCAGGATTACTTGGATAATAACAACATAAGCCATGTGAACTGTCCATGCTACGACATTATTTTGTTATTAATGCACCGCCACTTTCATTTTCAAAATCTGAATTATATCTACAAAATTCAAAAATCAACCCAATGGGACCTTTTATCAAAGCAATATCAGATGCCTTTTTCTTATCAAACCAGTTTCGTAAAAACAATTTTGTATATTATTGTACAGAATACAAAAAAACGCAGTATATCGTTACTTTTAATGGAGAAACTCTAAAGTATTTGGGACCAAGTTTTTTCTCTTCAGCTCATCTTTTATTAAGAGTAAAAAATCATATCAAAGATTCAAAATCAAGAAGTGGAAAATTAACTCCAGGGCTTTCTGTTTATAAGAAAGACACTAATTGGATTTTTGAAAAACACACCAAAGATATTTGGATAAATATTATCAAGAGTGATTCTATCACAGAAGAATATCTTTTAACCGATTCAAAATCATCATATGTTTTCTTTTACAATTTTGAGGACAAAATTCCAAATCACAAAGCAATTAAATTATCTTTGGGATCCCTTGATATAGATGAACAAGTAATTCTAACTAACTATTTCATTGAGAGTTTGATGTAAATGAATCTAGAGGAAATAACTTTCGAGATTCTCGAAAACCATTCTTTATGTGATTATTGTTTAGGAAGACAGTTTTCTAATTTAGCAACGGGGACTACAAACTTGAAGCGCGGTCAAACAATTAAGTCATTTTTAGCCATGAAATTTACTTCTTTAGATTCGAAAAATAATGTGGCAGCATTGCAAGTTTTATCGCAATCAGGATCAGATTTAGCAAGAAAATTTTTAGAAAAAAAAGCCATTCTTCCAAAAGAAACAAGTGAATGTTATATTTGTGAAAACTTGCTCTTGAAAATTGAAAGCCTTACAGAAGTTATTCAGAAAGAAATTAAAGATCTTGAAGTTAGAACATTCTTGATTGGCACAATACTCCCTAAAGAGTATTTAGAAAGGGAAAAGGAATTAAAAGAGAAATACCAAGTTCATCAATCAGAATATCTTAAACAAGAGTTTAATAGAAATATTGGGAAAAAACTAACCGAGAAAACACACCTCAATACAGATTTTCAAACCCCTGAAATTGTTATTGAAACACATCCAATTTCCTTAAATGTTCATCTTAAAATTAGTTCGTTGTTTATTTATGGAAAGTATAACAAATATGTTCGCACAATTCCTCAGACTCGATGGCCTTGTAGAAAATGCAAGGGAAAAGGATGTAAAGAATGTGATCATACTGGGAAAAGATATGATGTATCCGTTGAAGAACTAATCGAGCATGAAGCTTTAAGAGTAACTAAAGGAGAAAAAGGAGTTTTGCATGGAGCGGGAAGGGAAGATATTGATGCTCGAATGCTTGGTTCAGGAAGACCTTTTGTTCTTGAGATTATAAATCCAAAAGCTAGAAGTATTGATCTAGCAGAACTAGAGAAATGTACAAATCTTCATGTTAGAGAACAGATAGAAGTTCGGAATTATCGTTTTTCTACTAAAAATGAAGTTATTTATTTGAAAAGAAGTGCAGAAGAATCAATTAAGAAGTATAGAGCCTTAATAGAATTTGATTCTCCCATTACAAATAAAGACTTAGAAAAAATAGAAAGTCAGTTTTGTGAAATTATCATAAAACAAAGAACTCCAAAACGAGTTTCTCACAGGAGAGCTGATAAGGTTCGCAGTAAGAAAGTATATTCAGTGCAAAGCAAAATAGAAAATAAAAGAGAGGTCGAATCAATTATTGTTTGTGATGGAGGATGCTATGTAAAAGAATTAATTTCAGGTGATGAAGGTCGCACTTCGCCAAGTATAGCAGATGTAGTTGGTACCAAAGCCCATTGTAAAGAGTTAGATGTCTTGGAAATCGAAGAAAAAACTTATTCCAAAGAGAAATAATGCATTTCATTATAGCATAATTAAAACACCTAAAACGGATAACGAAAAGATTAAAAATCTCATCGAGGGATTTTGGACACTTATAAGATTCTAAGTAACTAAAAGGTGACATCAATGCGAAAATCGAAAGGTTACCGTCATGGTACAAGACGTCTCTTCAAAAAGCACATTAGGAAAAAAGGTTTACGTCCTCCTGATTATGTATTAACAGATTTCAATGAAGGAGACATCGTAGACATTATTATTGATTCTGGTGAACATAAAGGGATGCCTCATAGAAGATATCATGGAAAGACTGGGGAAATTATTCGAAAGCAAGGAAAAGCTTACGTTGTATATATTAAACAGGGAAAATCTATGAAAGAAATCATAGCAAATAAAGAACACTTGCGTTTAAGTCGTTCAGTAATTCAAACAACAAACTAAAAAAAAGTGATGTATTATGCCTAGAGAAGTTCTTGATAAAAAACCAATTACAATTTCAGAGGCAATGAGAATTCTGCAAGAAAGAAGTGAAGAATCAGAACTCTCCTATTGGCAAAGAGTAGCATTTGAACATGCTATGCAAAATGCTCGTATTGAACCAGAAGAATCTCTGGAAATTCTTCAAAAATTAACAAAGAAATTTGATTTAACAGAACTTTCAGCTTTCACTATTGCAAATATATTACCACCTTCTCCAGAAGAGTTGAAAGATTTACTTCAAAAAGAACCAAAAATGCTTACAGAATCTGATATAACTCAAATCTACGTAATCATTAAACCTTACATTGAAAAATACAAAAAAGAGAAAAAATAACTTGTAAGCTCGAATTAAATTAAATAAAAGAGAACAAAAACTTTTTTTGGGTTCAAGATTATATATGGTGAGAATATAATGGTAAATAATCAATATCCCGATAAAAATAAACGAACTGAAAAAATCAATGAAAGTGATGATTTCATTATTAGTCCAGTAACACACATACGACAATCAAAAAAGACTGAATCCCGTGTGTTAGTATTAGACTATTTACCAGAAGGCAAAGGGTTCGGGCAAACAAAACAGAGAGAACCTATACTTCAGTGTATCGGGACAACTTGGTTTACTCTTTTAGAACTTTCTACAGAAAGAAGAAGTAATTTCACACAATATGTAGAATATTCTCTAACTGGAAAGGATAAAAAATCACCAATTAAGCAAGTTAAAAGACGTATTACAATAAATGATTTAACAAATACAGGTTATCAATCGCTAGAGGAAGCTGTATTGAAAATAATTAACAGAAACGAAAAACGTTTTGTTTCTTTCTTTAATAAAGCTCAACCAATTACAAACCGCATACATTCCCTCCAACTCATACCGGGTATTGGAAAAAAACTGATGTGGGAGATTTTAGCTGCTAGAAAAGGTATGCCTTTTGTTTCTTTTTCCGATATAGAAGAACGTGTGAAAATTTCAGATATTCGTAAAATGATATTAAATAGAGTTAAGCAAGAGCTTGAAGAGGACGAAAAGCACAGGTTATTTACTGCAAGTTCGGAAACTAGTTCAAAACGATAGTACTGATAGGTTTGAGTAATGGATTGTTGGAATTCTTCAACGGAATTAAGAAATTACATTTTTGAGGGTTTAAAACAATTGCAGATAAAACCTTCTAACCAAAGAGGTCAGAATTTTCTAATAGATGCAAACATTATTCATTTTCAAATTAAGCAAGCAGATATTCATTCCAAAGATACGATCTTAGAGATAGGGGGAGGATTAGGAAATTTAACGAAATGTTTAGCACAAAATGCTAAAAAAGTATATGTTATTGAAAACGATAGAAGAATGTTCAATTTCCTTAATGACAAATTTGGAGTTCGTTCTAATATTGAAATTATATATGGTGATGCAGTTAAGGTTGATTTTCCTTCTTTTACAAAATGCATATCTAATATTCCGTTTCAGATTTCATCTCCCATAACCTTCAAACTCTTGGATTACTCTTTTGATCTAGGAATTATTATGTATCAGAAAGAATTTGCCCAAAGATTATTTGCGAAGCCAGGAACTAAAGACTATTCGAGAATAGCTGTTATGATACAATTAAGAGCTGTTTGTAAATATCTAAAAACAGTTAAACCGACGTCCTTTTACCCTCCACCTAAAATTCATTCTGCAATAGTATCTATTCAAAAACTGAAAAAGGAATTGATAAAGGATTTGAATAATTTTAGCAAATTCAATACATTGTTATTTACAAACAAGAAAAAAACTGTTAGAAACATATTAGTTAATTTGATGAAAAGGAAGGTAAAACAGGACATCTTACTACCAAGTAAAACTTTGGAAACAGTACCACATCTAGAACGAAGGGTTTTTACTCTTACAATAGATGAATTGAATGAGATCTTTAAAATTCTCAAAAAAAGAATAGGCGAAGATTTGTGGTCAGATATAACTTCCCAGAATACGAAATAGAATTAGAAATATCTGAAGATATTTATTTTCCTGCAGAGGATACATTTTTCTTGATAGAATCTATTAATCTAACCAATCTTCATCATTCAATCGTTGAAATAGGGGGAGGATCTGGAATTATTTCAATAGTTTTAGCTCAGAGAAATCCAAAAGCTAGATTCATTGTTACTGATTTAGTATTTAATTCGGCAAAAACCATAGGAACAAATTGTAGAATAAATAAAGTTGAAGGTCAAATATATCCTATTTGTATGGATAAAATGCAAGGTCTTCGTTTTTTTTCTCCTGAATATATATTCTGGAATCCGCCTTATCTTCCAATTGATAAAGAAAGTAGTTCTTTCCCCCATACAGAAAAGATTATGCTTCTTGGCGGAAAAAAAGGTTATGAAGAGACTTATTCGCTAATTGAGCATTTAAGATGTAACAAAATAAAAGCAAAATTAATTACAGTATTCTCTTCCTTAGCTTGGGATGTCAAAATGTTAAAAATATTTCATAAGAAGGGTATTAAAGCAGAAATAGTTGATGAAAAAAAACTTTTCTTTGAAAAGTTATATTTAGTTATATTTGATTTTAGTGATAGTAATGTCGACAGATAAAATTAATTTAAGCGTAATTTTGATGGAACCTAAAATTGAAGGGAATGTAGGTGCTATAGCGAGAATATGTAACAATTTTGCTGTAGCTGAGTTAGTTTTAGTATCTCCTCAAATTAACCACTTATCAGAAGATGCAAGGAAAAGAGCTAAACATTCTATTCATTATTTAGAAAATGCAATAATTTCTCATGATTTCTCGGAAATCAGAGAAAAATTTGATTTTTTAATAGGAACATCTGCAAAAGCTGGTAAATCATATAATGTTTTACGTCAGCCTGTGGATCCTGAATTCTTTAAGAAAATAGAAAAACTGCCAAACTCGAGAATAGGTTTTGTGTTTGGGAGAGAAGATAGAGGTTTATCAAATGAAGAGATAAGAAAATGTGATTTTATAGCTTCAATTCCCCTGCCTGGTGATCATAAGGTTTTGAATATCTCGCATGCTGTTACTATTTTTTTGTATGAGTTTTGGAAAAGTTTTGACCTATATAAGAAACAAACCTCTCAAGAACAACCTTCCTCAAGTAAAGACAGAGAGATTCTTTTCGAATTATTCAACGAAATTACAGAAAGTTTATCATATGAAGATTATCGAAAACCAATTGTTCAACACACATTTAAAACTGTTATAAATAGGAGCCTTCCATCGAAGGAAGAAATACATTCCTTAATAGGCGTATTCAAATCTTATCTCCAAAACAAAGTTAAGAAAAACGGTTGATAAAACGATGAAACAGAAAGATCTTGAGATTATCCTAACTAACCTTTTGAACTTTAGTGAACCGAAGATATTTCTGGAACAATATCAAATCCCTCCACGTTTAGCTGCAATGATAACTTGGAGAGCTTATCAATTAGGTGATATTGAGAATAAAAAAGTAGCAGATTTCTGTTGTGGGACAGGACTTTTTGCAATAGCAGCCAAAATCTTAGGAGCAAAGGAAGTATATGGTATTGAAATAGATGAAGATGCATTAGAATTGGCAAAGCAGAACTCGAAAAGCGTAGATGCTAAAATTAATTTCATTCAAGGAGATGTTAGAGAGATTCAAATGGAATTTGACACCATTTTAATGAATAGTCCTTTTGGTATCAGAGGAGAGATAAAGGATAAAGAATTCCTAATCGCGGCTTTACAGAGATCTAATGTTTGTTATTCATTACATTTGCATCAAGAGAATAATATCCGGTTTTTAACCCAACTAGTAAAGAAGAATGGAAAGGATGTAAAGGAAATAATAAAAGCGGAATTTGAGATACCAAAGATGTATCGTTTTCATAGAAAAAGGTATCATGTTATTCAAGTTGCTATTTTACGTTCTTTATAGCAGAAAATCTAAAGTTATCAACGTTCATTGCTTTTGATTAGTTGTCTTCGATATTTTGAGTATTTCTTTTCTTTTTCCAAAGAGAATCTTGCCGGTTGTGGGGATATAACTTTTCCACCGCAGTTAGGACATTCTTTACTATTGAGTGTGTATTTTTTGCACTTTGTACATCTAAAAATAGATTTTGTCATTAGAGGACCTCTTTCTCCTTATTTTGATTCAACCACTTTAACTGTTGCATTATGATCTGCTAATGAGCTCTCAACATTATGAAGAGCTTTTGACATTAATTCTTCTGCAAGTTGATAATCTCGTGCTGAAATAACAAAACGATAGATAGGAGCACCTCTAACATAAAGAGAAATGCTAAGCTCTTCTTCTTCAGCATCAATTTCATCTCGTGCTTTTAGGGCTTTTTTCAACGCGTTTTTAATTAGATTTACACCATTTCCTTCCCAACAAATTACTTCAAGATCTCTTCTTATTTCTACTGTAGGAATTGTTAAATTCTTTTTTGCTATTTCTGTAAGAACACTTGACCATTCCTCAGTTACACCTGCTTCTGAAAAAACAGATTCTCCTTTGAATAATGATTCTTCAAAGGCTTGATAGAGACTCCCATAATATGCTGCACATATATCTTCAACTTCAGAACGAGCTGTTTCAAAATCAACTTTTCTTTTTTTCGCTCCCATTTCAAGTAGAGTTAGTGCTGTCTTATAATGTTTCCATTCTTCAATTTTAGATCTTTTTAGACCATCAGATACTCTCTTAATACTAACATCTATTTGGTTCTCCTTTACTCTCATTACCCTTCCTACGATCTTTTTTCCTAATCTCATAACGTTTCTAATATTTCTAACCCAGGTAGAACTAACCTCTGAAACATGGCAATACGCTTGAAGGTCTTCATATTCATCAAGTTTAACGTAAACACCATGATCGTAGATGCTAGAAACGGTACCAATAACAAGATCTCCATTTTCGGGAAGATTTCTTCTACTCATTCAAATCAATACATTTTTGCTTAATCCTATTTAAAAAGTTAATTAAAGATTAGAATCTATATATTATAATGTGAAAACTCATATTCGTACTATTGGCATTGATGACTCAGCGTTTCAACGTGGTATATCATCAAAGACTTTTGTTTTTGGAGTAGTAGTAAGAGATTACAGTTTAATTGAAGGTGTTTTAAGAACAGATGTAGAAATCGATGGTTTAGACGCAACTTCGAAAATCGCTGACATGATTCTTCAAAGTAAGTTTCAGAATCAACTAAAAGCAATCATTCTAGGAAGCTCAACTATTGCAGCATTTAATGTAATCAATATTAATTTATTATACGAAAAAACTGATATTCCAGTTATTAATATTCTTAATCAGCTTCCAAATGATACAGAAGTAAAAAAAGCACTATCTCATTTGTCTGATTGGGAATTGAGATATGAAATTTTAACAAATAATCCACTAATTCAGAGAGTAGAATTTGAGAATCAAATAGGAAATAAATATGAAACAAATATACAGCAAGTTGGATTTAGTAGATTGGAAGAAGTAAAAAACATACTTAAAATCACATCATTTTCTAGTTCAATTCCTGAATGCTTAAGAATTGCTGATTTAATCGGTCAGAGTTTCAAGTCATTTACTATGTGATTATAGTATCATGGTTTTTGCTTTGGTATAATTTTCAATTCGTCACACAATTGATTAATCAAGTGAGTAAAGGCTTCTCCACAAATAACTTGTTCTGTTTTATCACTTAAATTCCATTTTTCTCTTAGAAATTTAGACAAGATTTTTATCATGTCATAAATTGAATTTTTATTTTTAATATAAACAAAACTTAGAAATGCTTCAACCGCATCGCCTAATTCACCGCTATTTTTTTTACTTCCTAAATAGCTTCTTAGAGGTGAATTTCGACAAGCATCTGCAAGACTTTTATCCCAGACTTTAATTCCTTGAAGTTTTTGTTTAGATTCATAAACTGCGGCATTATAAATGAAATTTACAATAGAATCTCCAAACTTAGCAAAATTAGTATTAAGAAGTATCTCTTCTAGTTTTAAATCAATATTAGGTGAATCCAAAAAAAACACCTTTATTCGATTTTTGCTTTACATAATTCAATAAAATCTTTCACTTCAACCTCTAGTCGTCCAAGTGCTTCATTAATGGCATCGACAGGATCTGCAGTTTTTTTCTTCATCTTTACTTGAAATACAACAGATTCATAAAAAGATTCATCTCTCCAATATCCAGCAAAATCAACATTTTGAGCTTTTAGAAGTTCTTCTCTTAAAAGATTGAATAGTGTGTGAGGATCTGTTTTTTTAATACTAAGCTTAATGTAACCAGGGTCTTTTTTCAAGATTTTAATATCCATTTTCAAACCTCGCAATTCATTCTTTATTACGTGATTTATATATTTTGTTAGTCTAGAGTTTTATTCAAGTGACTATTCTTTGAAATAACGTCGTCTTATTGACCAATCCTCTTCGATGAATTTGCCATATTCTTGTTTTGTATTTTCATCTGATAATTTCAGAAGCAGATGCTCTATACATTTTTCAGGTGCCATATTGACCACTATCGAATCTGATAGTTGTCGAAAACATTTGTGTTTAAGCCCTTGGTCAACAATAAATTCTGGTGAATAGTTTGTACAATAACTTACAGTTAGAATTATAGTTTTCATGGTTTGTGATCTTACATTAAGAGGAAGTTCCTGCATAAGAACAAACAGTTCTGAAAGGACTTTCTGTACTTCTTTCATATTAGCCTTTGTAACTAATTCTTGATCAACTACAAATGTTGATATGCCTGAATTTTGAAGAACAGAGGATAAACTATCTAACGATATAATCTTTGAACCTATTTGTTGAATCAGTTGAAGGTGGTGAGAATAATATCCTTCATTATTTGGTGTAGAAGATCTAACAAACATACTACTCAAATTCTTAACAAGATGAGCTGATTGGAAAACGACATCTTTTTCACCAGTAATTCGAATTTTCAATCTTCCTTGTCTATAATTGAGAGAGAATTCTACATGCTTTAATGCGTTAGATATGGTTTCAATGAAAGATTGTAAATATTCTTTATTTGGAAAGTTTACATAAACTTCTTTTACAGCTGTTTTTGCCAAAAAAATCACCTTTCTTAAGGAATACAAAGATTATAGTTTGAACGCCAAGTGTCCATTCCCATAATCTATGGTTGTTTTTCTTCTCTCAATTTTTGAGCAGTTAGTACATTTTAGTTTGTTCCTACCAATTTTCTTGAGTCTTTCTCCACAAGAAGAACAGTTGGACAAAATTACGCCTAGTTGAGAACCTACCAAAGATCCTTGTAATGGAATGGTTTTTGCATCAATTATTTTTCCCCGAACTATGTCCCCGTGAAAAATAACCTCATCAGCACTATCCAAATATTCTCTAGAGACTTGTGACACATGTGTTACTAGAGTATATGTTGGGTAAACCTCTTTGTTTTTAATGTAATGAATTGCAATAGTAACCATTTGACGAGAAACATTCACAACACCACCAACGAAGATATCACCATTTTTTGGGATTATTGTTGTTTTAGCTTTTGGCAATACAGAGATTTCATGTTTCTCTAAATCGATAATTACATTACCGGTTACAGCTGAAAAGATATATTTCTCATCAGCGTATGTTCCTGATCCCCCTAAAAATTCTTCTTTTACTGCTACTCTAGTGCCTGGATATACTAGTACGTCTGAATCTTTTGTACGATCATAGATTTCATTTATCATTCAAAGTCACTTTACTTTTTGATAATTGTAATTCAATACATAAAATATCTTTCCATTACTCACAAAGTGCACTACTAATCAAAAACTATATAATATAAACTTCTAAA
>JAEOTE010000102.1 GCA_016839945.1 Candidatus Heimdallarchaeota archaeon
ATAGGTTTTTTCCATTCCGGATACTTTCTCTGCTAACTTGAGTTCCTTTTCAGGATCAAGTGCTACATAACAGAGACGTTCTTTTATGTCTCTAACGATTTCTCTCTCAGCACTGCTTGAGAGTGAATATCCTCTTTGACGGAGTAGTCTTCGTAGATAGTCTGTAATATCACGACCACCAATGTCAGAACGATGAATAGCGTGACTTATAGCGAATCCTTCATACACTGGTACGATGTGTGTTACACCGTCTCCAGAGTCTACAACTATACCAGTTGTACGACCCGACGCATAAAGAGACAATATAGCCTGCATTGATATGTACATTGCAGGTACATTAAATGTATCAAACATTAGTTCTGCCATCTTCTCCTTATTTTGGTTTTTATTCAAAGGAGGTTCAGTTAGCAAAACAGGATGTTCGTTTGGATTGACTCTTAAATCGTTGTAAAAGGTATAATGCCAAATTCTCTCCATAGCATCCCAATCTTGTACTTGTCCATGTTCGACAGGATATACAAGTTTCAGAACACCACGAAGATTGATAGCTTCCTCACCTATGTAATATTCACGCACATAGTGCTCTACATCAGTCATAATTATTTGATATTTTGGATAACCAATAATTGTTGGAAATACGCTTCTAGGTTGATCTTCTCCGGCAAAACCATTTTTGGTAAAGCCCGTTCCATTATCTATAACCAGCGGTTTGTTTTGAATCATCTCTTCCATAGTAATCACTTTTCTACTACTTTTTGTTTTTACTCAATTTAGTTATGGTCTTATGGATTCATAACCCTATAGTATTAATTAAACTTTTTGATAGTATGAGCAAGCTAATCATTAACACTATAGTAGCTTTTATAAGGCCAACAATTGATTCTTGTCAATTTGAACTTCCCTTAACTCTCTTATTTTTACATGTTTTTCAACTAAATAATAATCAAAGTCAAAAAATTGTAAATTCCTTAATTAAAAAGCATGAGAACTAGTCTAGAAAAACTTTACCTTAGAAAATTATTAGTTATTTATGATTTTGCTTGCTTCATTTTTCAACTCTTTTTTACAGTAGAAAGATTCCTCTCTATTGATGATTATTTTCTCTCTAATCATCGGAATGATAAGAATCCAATCTTTGAAATAAATGCGATTTCTTTAACAGTTTTATTACTAAAATTTCTTAAAACATTCCAATAATTAAAACAATAATAATCTAATTATTAAAATAAACTTAAGAACATTAATAAGTGTTTTTAATCAAATCTTTGTCAGCCATTAGAGTTTAGTCTGATGGCGTTTACAAGGTGTATTATATGAATAGAAAATTAATAATAGGTTTAAGTATAATAGCTTTATTTGCTATATCAACGACTGTTGGAACAACACTAGCTCAACAAACTAGAATACAAACAGCATTTTCGTTTAGTATGCTATCACCTAATACAAGCCCTGCTAGAAATCAGTGGTCGTTGTTAATGGAACAGACATTACCAAAAATTGGTATATCTGTTCAGTTTCACGAATCAACCGGATGGGGTAATATTGGACCTAGATCTTGGTCTTATCCATTATTAGACTATGATTATATCCCAACATACGCAGAGGGAGGATATGACATGTTCTTTGTTGGATGGTCTTGGGGTTTAGACCCAACTGATTTACAAGGATTATATGAAACATCTGCCATTATCCCAGCTGGTAGTAATCACTATCAATACTCAAGTCCAGTATACGATGCTTTGCTAGAAGACTTCTTAGCAGCAGTAGATCCTGTGGAAAGAAACAGTTTATTATCTGATATTCAAGAGGTTTTATACGATGATCTTCCAGCGATAGCTATTGTTTATCCTAGATCACTCTTTGGTTTTAGAGATTCAGTCGCAGGAATTGACAATTTATTAATTGCCAGTTCACATCATCGAGCTGAATATTGGGATGATCCAGATGATCATATACTAAAATATGCTATCCCAGGAGATTTGAGAGAATTCAATTCTTTCGTTGTGGAATCCTTTTATGATATACAATGGATGCAGTGTGTATACGGTTCCATAGTTCAAAGAGCTCAGAATACTCATGAATGGGAACCTCACATAGCTACTGATGTAGTTGTTTCTGAAATAATTGATGAAAAAATTAATGTTACAGTTACATTAGATCCTAATGCCAAATTTAGTGATGGAAGCGATCTTCTTCCAGAAGATCTTAAGTATACCTTTGAACTCTTGATGTCTCCAGTTGTTGGTTCAAATCAATATGGAACTTTGACTTATTGGTTCCCATCAAATGATTCTATTGAAATAGTTGGAGGACCAGCTGGCAATGTTCCCGGTGGTCAAGTACTATTCAAATATAGTGGTGTTTTTAACTTCCCATTAAGTGTGCTACAACAATACATAATCGATAAAAGTGATGTATCAGCTAAAATTGCATCTTTCGGGTACGATATCTTCAATGAAGTACCCGGTACAGGTGATGTTGGTTGGTCATTAGTAAAATCCTGTGGTCCATTTATGGTACAAAGCTATGATTCTGTAGGAAGCGTAGTTCACATGGTTCCAAACACTCATTGGCATGGAACAACTCCTTCACTTACTGATCTTTATGTCACATTTATTATGGGTAAAGATAACGCTATTTCTGAATTGAGACTAGGTAACATAGATGTAATGGATGCTCAATATTTCCCTGTTTTATCAGACTTTGAAGGTGAAATAGGAATTGAAGGCGTTCTTGTAAAAGATCCCTCTCATCAAGAAATGTCTTTCAATATGAAGCATCCTGTTATGGGAACTGGTGAATTAACTCCACTAGGTACCCCAGAAGCAGCAAAATATATACGTAAAGCATTTAGTTATGCATGCCCACGAAATGTAATTGTAAATGAGATTCTACAAGGTCTTGGAGCTCCAGCAACTACTGCTATACCTGACTCTGTCGTTGGCTATGATGATTCTCTTGAACCTTATCCATATGATATAGATTTAGCTATATCTATGGTAGAAGCAGCAGGATTTAAAGTGAAAGTACCAGTAACAGAAGAAAGTGGAATAGCTGGGTTAGTTTTTCTAACCTTCCTTGGAGTAGCAGCTTTAGAAGCTATTAGAAGATATAGAAAATAATTTTTTTCTTTTTTCTTTTTTTCTTATTTTAGCATATTTTCTTTGAGTAATCTTTCTCTTTTTTCTCTTCTAGCGTTTTTCTCTTCATTCATAAATTTATCCAGCTTATTTTCTTGTTCTTTAGAATAATATTCACCTTTAGAATAGACAATATTCATACTTGATTCTTTCTTAGTTGATTCCATCCCTTTGAGATTTACTTCAGGGTCTGCACATACAACATAAGACTTTTGTTTAGATTCTAATTGACCTAAGTCAACGCTTTTGATTTTATTTCTTTCAACTGAAATAGAGTTTAGTTTACTAAAATCAGAAATAGGTTTGAGATTTATTTTAGATAATAAATTATCTCCTAAATCTATCTCACGGATATTTTTACAATCACTAAGAGCTTCTAGATTTATATCCTTAATTTCGTTGCTATACAATCTTAGTTCCTCTATGTTTGACCATTGTGTATGAGAATTAAATTTTACAATTTTCAATAGATTATAATCCAGATTGAGTATTCTTAATTCCAAATTTTTACAAATGGAGATAAGATCTATTTCCAGAAGCAGATTGTTATGTAAGTTAAGTATTTCAAGTTGTTTGCAATTTTGGAGAGGACTTATATCCAATTCTATTAGACAATTATTACTAAGATCTAATTTCCTCAATTTAGGGCAATCTTTTAAAGGAGATAAGTCAATTTTTCGAATATTGTTTGAACTTATGTCCAGCTCTTGAAGGTTTTTACATTTCTTGAGAGATTTTAAAGAGATTTCTTCTAAACTGGCATTCGTAATAACAAGTTGATCAATATTTATGTCAATCTCAAATTGAAACTCACCAATATTGTCTCTACCAGTGATAATAGCTTTCATACCCAATCAAACCAGATTAAATTGACTTGAATCTATTTTAAATATCCTCAATTATTTACAAGAACGAACTGATTTAAGTCTGTTTCTATGCTAATTTTAAAAAGTGAAAAATCTTTCTTTTTCTCATGAGTATTAAACCTGATGTTTTATTGTCTCAAATATTAGATGAACTTAGCAAACATGCTAGCGAGAGATATCGTCAAGCAATAGAGCATTATTTAAAAGTAAAACCACATAATTTGGAATATCTAGGAGTAAGAATACCAGAAATTAGAAAGATAGCTAATGCTTTCTTTCAAGAACTAAAATCTCTAGGTATAAAAAATGTAGATGATATCATACTGTATTGTGATCATTTACTAGAAAGTCGTATCGCAGAACTGAGAACCATCGCATTTCAGTGGAGTTTTAAATGTAAAAACCAATTCCAACCAAAGCACTTTAATGTATTTGAAAGATGGCTGAAAAAATTTGTTACTGGTTGGGGAAGCACAGATGATTTTTGTGTTAAATCCCTTGGGTACTTCATTTATACTTTCCCTGAATTTATACCTAAAGTAAAAAAATGGGTCAATTCTAAAAGTCAATGGGTTAGAAGAGCATCTGCTGTAGTTCTAATTTATGGTCTTAGAAGAGGTGAATTCTTAGAAGATGCTTTTGAAATTGCTGATTTATTATTTTATGATTCAGAGATGTATGTCCAAAAGGGATATGGTTGGATGCTTAAAGAAGCAAGCAATACATACCGAAATGAAGTTTTTACTTACGTTATGAAAAATAAAGATGATATGCCAAGAACTTCTTTACGATATGCTATTGAAAAGATGCCAGAGGAAATGAGAAAAAAAGCAATGTTGAAGAATTAAGTTTTTTCTTCTTTTGTCTTTGATTCAATTTCAAGTTTTTCAATGCGTGACAGTAATTTTTTCATATCTTTCTTCATTTCGTCAATGTCGTCTCGCAATTTTTTAGCTTCTTCTACCGGAGATTTTCCTTTTGATATAATCTTAATTCTTCTATCAACTGATGGGTGATCCTGATAAGGTAGTTTTACTTTTGATTGCTCTAAACTACCAATAACGCTTGTATCTTTTAATTTACTTAATTCTCTTACCAAAGTTTCTATCAAGAAATAATCTGTTTCTAACTTCAACAAATTGCTTAGTTTCTCGATTGTCTTTTCTTTATGTTCTTTTTCTGCCCACAATGTAGATTCGATTATACCTCGTACCAAATCTTCTCGTGCTCTTTCAGGAACTAAACCATAATCAACTTTCGAAAGTAGATATTCTAGTGCTTTTTCATTCCTAGTTTTTCCAATAGCTCTGAAAAGATATGATAAAATGATTTCTTTGAAATCTTTCTTAATTTTGAAATTAGTAAGGAATTCATAAGCTTCTTCAGTCCTTTGTGAACCTATCACATTTAAGGCTGAAGCAGTAGCATAATACACTGTTTCTTCCCTGGAAAGATATTTCTTTGCTGCATCAAATACTATCTTATGTCGTAAGTTTGTTAAACTATCAATTAGATAAGAAAGCACCATAGGGTCATTTTCAGACTCTAATATATCAGTTAAAGCTACAATTGCTTCATAATTAGGTGATTTGGCAAGAGCTTTTGCGAATTCTCTCTTTACACCCCAAAATGTTTCATTCTTATAAGCACTTACAATTTCTTCGATGTTCTTCTTTTTTCCTTTCTTTGCAAGTTCTTTAGAAGCTAATACTTTTCCTATAACATTGCTATTCTTCAACTGACGAATTAACATCTTATCCCCAGGATTAAAATCTAGAGAGAACAGAACTTTGTAATCTGGATCAAGTCTTATTTGCAATGGTTTTTTATTACTTTCAAAAAAGAAAGTGTGTTCTTTTTCTTCAATCTCAAATGTTTCACTTTTAAAAGTTCCTTCTTCATCTTCCCACATTACATCTAAAGGAAATTTGAATAAACCTATGTTCTTTTTTTCGTCTATTTGAGTCTGCTTTATCTCTAAGGAGCATAATTTCTTCTTATCGTCATATTCGAATTTTGCTTTAATTTTTGGATATCCTGGGCTATAAAGCCATTGTTCGAAGAATTCCTCTAAGCTTAATCCAGAATGAACTTCAAGTTTTCTTTGAAAGTCAACTGTTTCAACAGTTTTTCCTACAAAGGATTGAACATAGTCTATGACAGCATCCCAGAAGAAATCATTTCCAACAACGTGTCTTAACATATGAATTCTCCACGCACCACCTGGATAAAGATGAGCATCATACATATCCCAACTGCTATCGTATTTATTCGTTACAATCGGTCTTGCATACCTTGAATCTGATTCTCTCATGTATCTTATCGCATTAAGATATAAATCATAGAGAGCTTCGTTTTCCCCATAAATGTCTTCATAGTATAAGGTTTCAACATAAACAGCCCAACTCTCCTTCAACCAACCATGAGAAAATTCTCTACATACAATCATATCTCCAAACCAAGAATGAGCCATCTCATGAACATTTACGGCGTCTAACGTCCACCAATATTCTTTATATTTTGTTTCATCAAGAACTGCAAATTCGCTCCAAGTTACAAAACTAATATTTTCCATGGCTCCCCCATGCTTTGTTGTTGCAATCTGGTAGTATTTAGACCATTCAAGTGGTGTTCTAAATTTCTTCCACATCCACTCTAACATCTTTGGAGTTCTATCAAAAGCTCTCTTTAGATCATCAGGTTTGAATGGTTTTGTGGTAAAATAAGCAATGGGAATTTCCCCTCTACCTGCATCAACAGATCTATCTTCATATTTGACAAATTCACCTATTGCAATTGTTAAAAGA
The DNA here is from genome assembly GCA_016839945.1 of Candidatus Heimdallarchaeota archaeon. Lineage (GTDB taxonomy): Archaea > Asgardarchaeota > Heimdallarchaeia > Heimdallarchaeales > Heimdallarchaeaceae > UBA460. Next base: position 6,814 of record JAEOTE010000102.1, read on the forward strand.
TATGCAGGACATGGAAACTCTTGTTTCCAAACAGAAGTTTTTGTACCATCCTCGTGTTGAATTTCTTCAATGAGTTTTCCATTAGCTAGAATTGTATAATCGCTTTTAGCTCTAAGATAAAAATCGATTGAACATCTTACAGAAATATGATCAATGCATGGAAGCCAATATCTGGCTCTTTCTGATTCATGATCTGCAACAACATAAATAGGTCTTTCAGGATATATGTCATCAGGATAACTAAAATATAATCCAGCTATAGGTTCAGAGATAGTATAGTTTATTGTAATTTCTTTTTCTTCTCCTTTTTCAAATCCTTTATTCCAGTTTAGCTGTATTTTGTTTCCATCATAATTCCATGAATCAACTCCTTTTACTTCATGAATATCAAGATCAACTGCATGAAATTCAATTTTGCTAGCGTTTGCGACATTAGCTTTAATAATAGTTGATACAGAACCTTCTGCAAATTTTCTTGCTAAATCAAACTTCAATTTAATGGTCTGATGAATTGGTTCTAATTGAATGGAAGGTGGATAATGTTTTTCGGCTTGAGGAGTGGCAAAATCCTTTCCTTTTAGTAATAATGAATACTTATCAATTGTCATAATCTTCAGAGGTAATTTATATAACCCCATTAAAAGTTTTTTACTATCTTTCTGCCAGAGAGGAAGACTTTAAAATATTGACAAAACTGCTATCGTGACTAGAGATACAATTGGTGTCGAATAAATGGTGAATGTTTTATCACAAATCAAGAATATCTTTATTTCTCCACACAAGTTAGTCAAAATACAGATTCCTAAAGAACAAACACACAAATTTCTGATAAAGATAGATGTATCAGATTTCTTCACTCAAACTGTAGTTGATCCTCAAAATCCAAAAGAACAAGCTCTAATTCAAGAATTTATAGATCAGTTAGAGGACAAACGTTCACGCTTAGTGGATATAAGCTATAAGCTTAATATTCCTGTTTCTATTGATTTTGAGTTAAAACTAGAAGAGGATGAATATCCGGCTAATATGAATCTATTATCGAAAGAAATTGATCAATTTCTGTCAGAAAATGAAGAAACAATTTCATCTTTGTACCAAAAATTACATCTCCTGAAAAAGGAAGAAAGAGTTCTTTCATCTATATCTCTTTTACAGAAGAAAACAAAAGAAGAAAATTTCTCAATTAATTTATTATCTTCAAATTTTCAAACTCATACTTTTATTGGAGAAATCCCTGCATCATATGAAGAAGTTATACGCTTCTATCTTACTGAACTTACAGGAGGAAAATTGTTCTTCTGGGTTACTGAAACTGATGTAAAAGAGAAAAAAACCTTGATGTGTATTTCGCTTATAGACTATAAAGATCAGATTGAGGAAATATTAAATGAAAATCTTTTTGATTCAACAGAGCTTGATATTACTTTTCTAAAATCTCTTGATGCTTTCAAAGAATCTTCAAATATCGAAGATCTTTACTCTAGTGTTTCAAAAGACATCAGTGCAATTGAAAAGGAGTTAGAGAACTTTTCCTCTAAATATAATGAAAAAATAATACAATTTATTAAATCATCACATATAGCTTTAGAGTTGTTATCTTTTGAAGAGAAGGGAAGAACAACAGATAAAGAGTTTACAATTTGGGGCTGGGTAAAAAGAAACAATATTGATAAATTCAAGAAAGATCTTGATTCATTGGAATTCAAATCTAAAATGCTTATTTTAGAAGATGTTCCTTTCCCATACAAAAAATCAAAAGAAATAATAGAAAAAGATATTTTTCAACCCTCAGATTATCTAGTTGAAACAAAGGAAGAACAACACATAGCTCATTTATCTAATAGGGGTGTTGGAGTCAAAGGTGGATTTATGTTTCCTAAAAAGGCTTCTTTTGTTAAATTAGAAACCTCTGAAAAATATTCCAGGAATTTTATTTCATTTATACATTCCCAAAATACTATTCACCCAATTAAGATTGGCTCTCAGAAAGCAGAAAAAGCAGACCAATTACTTACTCTTAAACAAGAATTAACACAATATAATTCAAGAATAAGAAAGCTAAAAGATAACTTTGATTTTGCGGAGGAAAAGGAAAAAACCAAATCAAAGTTTCAATTAGTAGATGAATATTCACACTCAAAAGCATTTATTGAGAATTTCCTAAGAGAGCATGAAAAACAAGTTACAGAGATTTTCTCAGATTATAACCAACTTAAGAAGAAATTAGAACAAATTGAATTAATTTTACCTTTTGAAGAAGAATTAAGAAAGAAAGAGCTAAGCTTAACTCTGATTGAAGGAGGTTTTCAAACTAAAACTTATGTTGGTTCAATTCCTAAAAATCATTTCAAAGCAGCAAATTTCTTCTTAAAAGAAGTTACTGATGACAATATCTTATTCTGGTCTTCTGATTCAACCGATCCAAAACGAAATGAAAAAAATATACTCTTATTATCATTAGAAGACTATGAAGCAGCAGTTTCTCGAGTTCTAAATGAATATTCTTTCCAACCTTTAGAATTTGATCAAGCCCTTCTTCAAGAAAAACAGGCTCTGAACGAAATTAGAAAAGAGTTACTAAAAGAAATTGAACAGAAAGAAGCTGAAATAGAACAAATTAGTGATGCAATATCTGAAAAACTATCCGCAGCTTCTGAATTAATAGAGATAGAACTAGAAAGAATATCTACAGAAGAAATTTGTCAATTTGTAGAAAATAAAATGACACTGTGGGGTTGGATACCTGCAGATTGTTTAAAGAAATTGTATAAAGCAAAGAATAAGTTAGATTATGAGCTAGAAATCACTCTTACAGAAGATGTACCTCTAGTTAATCCCTCTATAACCAAAAAAGGAAAAGTGTTTAAATCAATAAGAGGAATAATTGGGGGAATGGGAGAACCAAATCCCCATGAAATAGACCCCTATTCAATTGTAAGATTCACCTTTCCATTATTGTTTGGTATAATGTTTGCTGATGTTGGACACGGTTTGATGTTAGCCTTAATTGGAGCTTTCTTGGTATTTAGAAAGCGAAGAAAGAAAATTAAACCTGATGAATCAATCACCGGCTATTTGTACAGTGGTGCTGAACTTCTAGTTATTTGTGGAATAGCTGCAACGATTTTCGGCTTTTTCTTTGGTTCAATTCTAGGCGATGAAAAATTAATCCCTGAACTTATGCACAATATTGGTATTGATTGGATTCCACTTATTAATCCATTACATGACACTCAAATCTTTCTTACATTCTCAATTGCAGTTGGTTTTGTAATGATGCAAGTTGGTATCTGGCTAAAATTCATTCAAAATATGAAATATGGTCATGGTTTCGCATCAAAAATAGCTCCTGTTTTACTCTCTTTATTCTATGTTGGAATTTTTGCTGTTCTATATACAATTATAGGAGCAAATGTTGCATCTCATGCTCATGAAGGTTTAATTAAGGAAGGATTTATTCTACCTCCAATACCTGGTTTCAACTACATTGTCATTGTAACTATTGCTCTTATTCCAATACTTTTCATTGTGGAGTATTTGCATGCAAAGGCAGAAGGAATTATGGATGCAATTGATCATATAATTGCTCTATTTTCAAATACACTGTCATTCTCACGATTAATGGCATTATTATTAGTTCATGCAATATTGAGTGGAATTCCATTTACTTTAATGGGTTATAATTTGGCAGTAGTAAGTCCATTAACAGAATCTGCAGCAAACTGGATTATTGGGATAGTATTTGGTCTATTTCTAATAGTACCTCTAGAAGGATTACTTTCTTTCTTAAACAGCTTGCGTTTACACTGGGTTGAATGGTTCTCCAAGTTTTATGTAGGAGATGGTAAACCTTACACTCCAATTATTGAACAACTAAAACACATTGAATTTGTATCAGCTAAAGGTAGTTAAAATGTCAGTCGGTGATGTGAGTTATTTACTTGGACGAGCTCATGGTATTATTAGTAATGTCCTAACAAAATCCAACATTAGCTTACTTTTAGCCTCTAATAATCTCACTGAATTAAGAGCTGCTTTTACTCAAACCCACTATGATACAATTATAGGGGATCTTAATTTCGAAACTCAATTATCAGAAGTAGCTAGAAAACTTAAGAATTCTTTTTCAGAAATTGTGGTTAAATTCCATAACCAATCCTCCTCATCTTTGAAAAAGAAAATAAGATTTTTCAGTGAAAGATATAATGCAGAAAATCTGCGAATAGTTCTTCATGGACTCCATGTTGGAATGAAGCATGAAGACATTATTGCACGTATTATTCCTGTAGCAGGATATTCATTAGATTATTACTCCAATTTATTATCAAAATCTATTCCAGATATCATTTCAATTCAAAAAGACACATCATTACTTAGAAGTCTTCGTAGAGCCTTTGAAGAATTTAAAAACACAGATAGGTTTACTCCAATTGAGTCTGCATTGGATCAATATGTCTATCAAGTTCTCCCTAAGGTTTCTAACTATTATGAAACTTATGTAAATATGAAGAATATAATCGCTTTATGCCGTTGTATTACTTTAAACATCCCTGCTTATCGATACATATTACCTAATAAATTCATAGCTAAATCTCTGAATGCTGATTCTATTTCTGAAGTCTTGGAAAATTATAATTACCCACCTTATCGCGCAGTATTTTCTCAATATATTGGTCAAAAAGAAATTCCCTTACATGATTTAGAATTTGCAGTTGAAAGATTTCTTCTAAGAAAATGGAGGAAAATCTTTCGATTTGGAACTGTGTTAGAATCTGATTCAATAATTGGTTTTTTCGAGCTGAAATTAGCAGAGACAATGGATCTTATTAGAATAATTGTAGGAATTAACGCAAGTTTTAGTGAACAAGAAATACGAGAAAGTTTGTTATTTTATTAATTTCTGTGATTGAATCAAATGTAATAATTCTGTGTTTATTAAAAAATAAAGAAAGGAAATTAAACGGAATTCAGAACATCTATAGTTTCTGGTACATTTTGTTTAATAATTTGCATTGCTAAACCAACATTATGCAAATCACGACTAGCACCTATTAAGATATATTCTCCTGCACCAGCTAGAATAGTAAAACCTTCCTCACCTCTAATTAAAACCTGTTCTAAATCTCCATGAGCTAAATTTCCTGTAACCATTTTTCCTGTAGATAATATTGCAGAGGAAACTGCACTCAGAAGATCGGGGTCTGTTCCTTTTTCGGAAAAGAAGGCTACTTTAATTCCTTCAGCATTTACAACAGCCAATGCTTCCAAATCGCACCCTAATGATATTTTCTTCAAAATTCGTACTAATTGTTTTCTTTGTCCTGCGGATAAATCTATTGACATTTTTAGTCACCAGTCAACTCTAATCTACTATAGAGAATTATTTACTATTAAATTTATTGAAAGTATGAATGGAAAAAAAAAAGAAATCAGTAAGCTTTGGAGATATACACTACTTCCTTAGCTTCTTCATCACATATAATACAGGAACCAAAGATTTCTTCTTCTTCACCATACAATGTTCCACGTATTTCAGCTTTTAATCTTTCTTTAAGTTCATCTGCACAAGCTATGTCTCCACACCAATTAGTTCTTACAAATCCTGGTTTCTTGCTGTTCATTTTGTTTTCTAGTTCATCATATGTTTTTGCGTCTGACATAGATTCGTCCATAAGCATCTTTACTCTATTTTTTAATTCTTCTGTAATTTCTTCAAGTAGTTTAGTAATTGTTTCTACAATTTTGTCTTTGGTTACGAATATTCGATCTTTTGTGTCTCTTCTTGCAATCGTTACACCTTTCTTTTCAAGATCTTTAGGACCAATTTCTATACGTATTGGAACTCCAAGAAGTTCATATTCATTAAATTTGAAGCCAGATGTCTTATCACTGTCATCATATTTTACTCTGATGTTAGCTTTTTGAATCTCTTCTAAAACCTCTTTGCATTCCTTATCTATTGCTTCTTCCTTACCTTTGAAAATTACAGGTACAATAATGACTTGTAAAGGTGCTAAATAAGGAGGTAAAATCAGCCCTCTGTCGTCACCATGAACGCAGATAATTGCTGCCATTACCCTAGTAGATAAGCCATAACATGTTTGATATGCATGATCATGGGAACCATCTTCCTTCTGAAAACGAATATTAAACACTTTTGCGAAACCTTGATCAAGATTATGAGTTGTCCCAATTTGGAGTGTTTTTCCATCAGGTAAAGGTGTATCATATGCAATAGAGTAGAGAGCTCCAGGGAAAGTGTCATACTTTGGTCTTTTTGTAATTAGGTATGGTAAACAACACTCATCATAAGTAGAACCGTAAATCCACATCGATTCTTTTACTTGTTCAACTGCTTCTTCAGGTGTGGAATGACAAGTATGAGCTTCTGTCCATTGAAATTCTCTGTCACGAAGGAGTGGTTTTGTGTCCTTAGTATCAATACGTATGATATTACACCATTGGTTTACTTTCAAAGGCATATCAGTATAAGCTCGTATCCATTGACTATACATGTGATACATAATCGTTTCAGAAGTAGGTCGTAATGCGAATTTTTTATCCAACTTCTTTTCTCCAGCATGTGTTACATATGCTACTTCCGGTACAAATCCCTCAAAATGCTCGCTTTCCAATTCCAGAAACTTTTCAGGAATGAACAGGGGAAAATACATATTTTTATGTCCTGTTATATAGAACTTCTCGTCTAAGATTTTCTTCATTCTATCCCAAATGTCATATCCATTCGACAATAAAACATTCATTCCTTTGACTTCAGTTCTTGTGTCAACAATCTGCGCTCTTCTAACGACATCCAAATACCATGCCATAAAATCTTCTTTTTTCTTAGTGAATACTGACATTTTGAATTACCTTTCGTTGTTCATTTGAAAAAATTCTGAAGATATCTTGAGAGATTTGTCCCTTTTTAACACTAAAACAATGATTTGTTTCATATTTTCGGAACAAATTCACCTTTCATTTTATCCTCAAATCCTTTTATGAAATTTCATTTAAAAACTCATCGATTTGAAAAGAATTGGTTCTAGTAAATCAACCAACTCTTTGTAGAAAAAATTCATCGCTTGGAATAAACATTTTTATTTGAATAATATTTTTGCATAATCATGAAATTGTTGTTTATTGTTTTGGATGGTTTAGGAGATCGACCTATACCTGACCTAGGAGGAAAAACACCACTTGAATATGCAAACACACCAAACATGGATAAACTTGCATCTTTAGGGATGAATGGGCTTCTTCATGTCATTGGTCCTGGTATTACTCCAGGGAGTGACACTGCACATTTAGCACTTTTTGGCGTTGATCCATTTGAATATTATACTGGTAGAGGACCTTTTGAAGCTGCAGGTATTGGTCAAGAGGTAAAAGAAGGAGATGTTGCATTTAGAACAAATTTTGCAACCATCGATAACAATGGAATAATAACTGATAGGAGGGCAGGAAGAATTAGGGAAGGAACAGAAGAACTTGTAGCTTTATTTGCCGGGATGAAAATTGACGGTATTCAAATACTATTAAAAGCAGGTACAGAACATCGTGCAGCTCTAGTACTTAGGGGTGAAGGACTTTCTGATAAAGTTTCAGAGAATGATCCTCATGTTGAAGGCAAAGAACCATTAGAGTTTAGAGCATTAGATAATAGTCAAGAAGCTAAAAAAACTGCAGAAGTTCTTATTAAATTCGTATCAAAAGCAAAATCAATTTTGTCTGAAACTGATTTTAATAAAAAAAGAAAAGAAAATGGATTATTACAAGCAAATTACTTTCTTATACGAGGAGCAGGACAAGTGCCTAAATTGCCTAATTTTGAAAAGGAATACTGTCTGGAAACAGCTTGCATAGCAGGAGGTGGATTATATAAAGGTGTAGGGAGAATGCTTGGTATGCATATAATTGAGGATTCCAGACTAACAGGTGGAACCAATACTGATTTGAAAGCTAAATTTGATGTTACATATAAGGCATTACAGGCTTATGATTTTGTTTTTACACACATTAAGGGAACAGATAATCTTTCACACGATGGAAAACCAGTTGAGAAAGCTAAATTCATCGAAATGGTAGACAAAGAGATTAAACGATTCTTACCTGATAACACAGAACAAGATTTGGTTATTATGATTACAGGTGATCATAGTAGTCCTTGCAGTTTCAAAGACCACTCAGCTGATCCTGTTCCAATAATCATTTATTCAAAAGATTGTCGTAAAGATGACGTAGAAAAATTTGGAGAATCTTTTGCTGCTAAGGGTAGTTTAGGTCATTTAGTAGGTAAAGACATCATGGGAATTGCTCTGAATGAGATGAGATTGGTGCATAAATTTGGCGCTTGAAACTGAAAATGAAACATTACTAAAGAAACTATTACCTTATTTACAGCTATTTATTGCTATAATTGCAGTATCTTTTGCAGCAATTATAGTTGTATATCTTCAAAAAGAAGAATTACTCGGATTAAATGTACCTTCAGAAGTTATCGCTATGTATAGAACTTTGTTTGCAGGTATTGGCGCATTATTTCTATCATTATATGGAAAGAAGATAACCTGGTTAAAAGAAAAATCCACCCTAAAGAGAATTCATTGGTGTGTGTTAGCAGGATTGTTTCTAGCAATTCACTTTGCCACTTGGTTTTTATCTCTTAGACACGTAGATGTTGCAATATCCACAACACTTGTAGATACAGTTCCAATATTTCTAGCAATTTTTGGATTCATTTTCTTTAAAGAAAAAATAGGTGTCTTAGGAGTAATTGGTATTTCTATTGCCTTTACAGGAGGAGTGTTGTTAGCTTTTGCTCTTTCTGGTAGTTCTGGTTCTCAACAAAGCCCACTATTAGGCATACTGTTCTCTTTAATTGGAGCAATTACTGTTGCTTTTTATTTCTTAATTGGAAAGAAAATACTCAAAGACTCTCCTTTATGGCCATATTTTGCAATCGTAAATTTATCTTCCGCATTTTTTTTGCTAATATATTGCTTGATAAGAGGTTATAACATATTCAGTTATTCTTACTTGGCCTTCGTATTAATTTTACTTATGGCTATTGGACCTTCCCTGATTGGCCACGCAACATATAACTATTCTCTCAAGAAAATACCAGCTTTCATTGTTGGGGTAGCTATACTTGGAGAACCTATAGGTGCTGCGATATTAGGTATCATATTTTTAAACCAAATACCAGTATGGTATGCTTTAATTTATGCAATTGTTATTTTGATAGGAATTGTTTTAACATCAATTTCTCAAAATGTGAAAATAAATATTTTTAGAAAAAAAATAAGACCTGAAATTGAGTAAAAAGATTAAATTCTATTTTTATCCAAGAGGTCTGACAAACGATCCATAGCTTCAGCTATTTCTTCTAGAGTAGGAAGATATACCATTCTAAACCCATTATCACCAAATGGACCAAAACCTGAACCAAAAACAGTTAAGACATGCTTTGTTTTGAGGTAATCAAATACAAACTCTTTATCATTTTTCCATTTAAATGAATCCATGTTTATCATTGGGAAAATGTAGAAAGCTGCTTCTGGTTTGTATACTGTAATTCCTTCCATTTCTGCTAATCTCTTATATATTAAGTCTCTTCTCTCTTTTAGCATTTGAACTGTTTCTGGTAAATAGCTCTTTTGATCCTGCTTAAGTGCTTCTGCGCCTGCTTTCTGCAATGGAGTGCAAGCACACAATCGTAATCTAGATAGTTTGTTCAATCCTTCCCATGGTTCCTTTATTTTATTCTCAGGATCATGAATGTACGTATAACCAAGTCGCCAACCTGGAGCTAAGAAAACTTTGCTGAATCCATTGTATGCTACTACAGGAACATCTTTTGCCAGTTTAGCAGTAGCTACATGTTTAAGTCCTTCATCCAGAACAAGTAAATCATATGTTTCGTCAGATACAATACATGCATCGTACTCGCCTACAATATCAATTATTTCTTTCAAAACATTTTCAGGATAAACTGAACCAGTTGGATTATTAGGCGAGTTTACAAAAACAAGTTTTGCTTTATCATTCATCAAAGATCGAATATGATCTGGATCTGGATAAAAACTATTTTCAATTTCTGTTTTATAGTATTTAGTATCCAAATCAAAGATAGTGGAATTTCCAGAATAGCTTGGATAATGTATCCCTGGCAATAAGACTCTATCTCCAGGATTAGTGAATGACATAAACGTCATTTGTATTCCTTCTGAAACTCCTGCAGTTGCTAGCACTCTATCTGCAGTTACATCAACATTGTGTTTTCTATTTTCATAATCCGCAACAGCTTCCCTAAATTCAAGAAGACCTTGAGAATCTGCATAGAAATTGTAGTTCTCTTTTACTGCAAGCTCTAGAGAATCAGCCAATAATTCTGGTGTTTTGAAACCATATTTAATTGGGTCTCCTATATTTAATTTAATAACTGTGTGACCTTGTGCTTCTACTTCTGCTGCAACTGCAAGCACATCTCTTATAGCATAACTAAAACTAGAAGCTCTTTCAGAAATTTCCATTAGTATCCTTCCTTTATTACAGAAAATAAATAATTATTACTAAAATAAAATTATTGGTTTGAACTTAACTGATTGTCCTTTACTTAATTAAACATAATATCTGAATTTGTATTATTTTATTCTCTATTTTCCAGATATTACATCTATAAATAAACACAGTTTAGTATTTTTTTATAAAAATTAGGTGCTTATTTGCCTGCTATAGCTAATTGTAGTTTTTGTAGTAGTCCTGCTCAATACTATTGTAAATCATGTAAGAGGAAACTATGTACAGATCACATAATAAAATCAAACACAGTGTATTTCTGTAATAATTGCGATGAAGAATGCCACGATCCTAAATGTTCAAAGTGTGGAACTGAAGCTGACTTTACAAGACATGAACCAATATTAAGATGTGATTGGTGCAAATCTATTGAAGTAGAAGATGGATTACTTTACCATCAACAATTACCTCAACTAATTTTTTCTTCAGTTACTACTTTAAACAAAAAACTTTCACAGGTTTGGGATTTAACTCAACAATATCTTGACTTAGTCAAATCTGTATATGAGATGAGAAAAGCAAAAATTATGCTATTTGGTAGCATTGAAGATGAAATTTCTCTTTTAAGAGGAAAAATATCTACTTTTATAGATCACTTGGTCAAATTTGAAAATGAAACTTTTACAATGATTGATGACAAACTTAAAGCTATTGGATATATGAGATACTCAAATCTTAATAATGTTGAAAGAGCTGAAGAGATTCTCAATTTGCTAGAAAGTAGGTCAAATTTATTGGACGGAACTTTAGAAAATAAATTTGGTGATATTGAGATTGATTTCAAAAAACTAAATCAAAAAGTCAATTATGTCGACTTTCAATATCGCATTCTTAATAAAATCCACGAACTTCTACCAGAAGATCAAGAAGAGGAACTTATCTCCATTATCCCTCGTATTTGGTTAAGAAAAAATAGTGGGTTACCAAAGAAATTTCTATTAGTTTTAACAACAAAAAATCTCTATTTGTTAAGAGAAAAAGGACTTCTTAATGTGAAGCTCAAAAACAAGGAAACAATTAGTCTATCATATATAGTGAAAAAACAGTATAGACAAAGCTTGATAACAAAAAAGAAATTTAGATTTAAAACAAGACTAGATTCTTATTCAATTTTTGGGAGAAAGGAAAGCATAGATCAGCTCCAAACCTACTTTAAGATAATTGGCGATTATATTGATTATTCCATAAACAAATCTTCAATTATAGAAGATTTGAAGTATTATTCATTAACAATTAATGAGTTAAAGAGTAATATACAAAGAAATCTTAACCACCTTAGAGCATATCTTCTGAACAAGAAAGAACTGAAGCGTGAATTGTATTGGAGGGAAGGACAAGATGCTAAATTTAAGAAGCTCTTCGAGCAATTACTTGCTGTTGAGAGAAAAATTCATAGACTCACACAATCAAGAAATTACAACTCTCCAGGGACACGAGGAATTGATGGTCTTCTTAGAAAATTAACGAGAGAACATAATAGGCTCAAAAAAGAGTTAGAGGATATAAGAAGAAAAAGCGACGAATTTGATGATGTGTGGGAATTTTGAGAAAAGGCATATATACTAGGTAAAGATTTTTTCATTGTTGATATGTATGCCTAAGAAAAGAAGTAAACTAGATATGCTTACCTGGATTATTACTGAGCTGATTATAGGACTTGGACTTTCAGTGTATGGACTTTATGCGACTATAAATGCTCTACCTGATATTAATGTTTTATACATAATTCTGGCAAGCATAGGCGTTTGTTTATTATTTGCTTCAATTATTCAAATCCTTGTGTATAGAAAGAAGAAAATTAAAAAATTCTGCTCTAAATGCGGAGAGAAAATAAAAAAGGATGATGAATTCTGCTCAAAATGTGGGGAAAAAGTTGAATAATTAACTCTTTCCTATTACTTCTCCCAGACTCTAAGAAAGTCTGGCATTTTTTTGAAGCTTACAAGAGGAATGTTTAACCACTTAGGATCAGAAGCATCTTCAGTAAATTCTATTTCTTCAGAAGGTGATGTTCTATACCTGATAAACGAACCTTTGGGTTGTTCATTTTCTTCTACCCAAACAACAATAGGAAGTGCTGTTAGCTCATAGTAACCTATGCTTGTGTTAAAAATGAAGAAAATAGATCTACTATTATCTTTATAAAAACCTATATAGCCTGCAGCTCGATCAGGACCAACACTTGATATTACTAGTTTTATTAAATCCTTAAGAGAACTTAATTCAATATTTGCTGGAGATTTTAGTTCAGTTGTTCCCTCTTTCATTATCTTCACCTCTATAAGGAAGAGAGGAAATTAGAGAACTAGAAGTATTGCTACTAGAAGTCCATAGATTGCTACAGCCTCAATAAGCACAATAAAGAGAAAGGCTTTTCCAAAAACCTCTGGTTTTTCTGTAATTGCACCTATAGCTGCACTACCAGCCATCCCCATTCCTATTGAAGAGCCTATTCCAGCAATACCTACAGCTAATCCTGCTCCAATAGGTTTCAAATCATTTGTATCTCCATCTTGAGCGAAAGCTGTATCAGCTGCAAATACTACAATGCTTACTAAACACAATAATAAAATTGCATTTCTCAATAATCCTTTTTCTAAACGCATCAAATTTCACCTATTTTTCAAAGCAAAATTTCTTATACGAATTTAAGAATTTCGAAATGGCATTAAGAATTAAAACTAACAATTAAAATTGAATTAAAAACAATACATATAATAACTACGAAAGCTTAAATAGGTATAGACAAAAAAATAAATTGTGAGTTAGATGTTTCGAAATTTCATGGGATGGCTATTAGGCACACAAAAGAGTCCTCGTGACCATATTATAAATCTTCGATTAACTGTAAGAAGATTAGAAAGAGCACAAAGGAAACTTGAACGTGATGAGTCTAAAATGCAATTAAAAATGAAACAAACTATACAACGAGGCGATTTAGAATCAGCTCGGTTGTTTGCTACTGATATTGTAAGGAATAGAAGATGGGAACTAGGTTATCAGAAACTAGTTTCACGAATAAACGGACTGATATTCAAACTTGAACGTGCAGATACTGCTGCAAGTATGGCAGAGGAGATGCATGGAGTTGCAAATGCTTTAAGAGCAGCTAATGCGCAATTACAAATTCCCGACCTAGACAAGGTAATCCAAGATATGGAAATTTCAATTGATGGAATAGAAGAATCAACAGGTACTATTGAAGACGGTATTGATGATTTACTAATTGCAGATACTGATCCTTCAGAAGTCGACCGATTAATTGAACAAAC
>JAEOTE010000103.1 GCA_016839945.1 Candidatus Heimdallarchaeota archaeon
GCTCTCAAACAAAAGAAACTCCCTAAGATAATTTTCTCAAGCTCAATCTCAATTTATGGTCCTCAAACTCCAGATTTTCCTCCAAGAAATGCAGAACATCAAGTTAACCCAATAGATGTGTATACTAGTACAAAAGTAGAAACTGAAAGACTAATAATCAATAGTGGTCTCCTTTGGACAGTTTTTAGGATTAGTGCAGTTCCTTCTTTATCTCTAAAAGAGAATGAAATGGAGTTACTATACAACATGCCTATGGAACAAAAAATCGAATTTATTCATACTTATGATGTTGGTCAAGCTTTAGCTAATGCTGTCAAAGCAGAAACAGAAGGGAGGATTTTGATGATAGGAGGGGGAAAAGGATGTCAATATAATAATAGAACTTTCATATCAAAATACTTGGAAATTCTGGGCATAGGTATGCTTCCTGAAGCAGTTTTTAGAATCCCTAAGAGAGAAAGTGAATGGTATTATACTAACTGGTTAGAAACAGAAGAATCTCAGAAGCTTCTCATGTATCAGAAACACACTTTTGATGATTATCTTCGAGAAATTAAAAAGAAGTTAGTTTTTACTCGAATAATAATTCGTTTATTTCGATATTTCATTCGAAAGACGTTGATAAAACGTTCTCCTTATTATGAATTTAACGTATATGAGAGGAAACATCAAAGATAATCTATTGCAGGAAGTAACTCTCCTTTCATTACAGCTAAACTAGCTCCTCCACCTGTAGAAACGAATGAGATATCTTTCTCAAAATCAAATTTTTCAAAAGCTGCAGCTGAGTCTCCTCCTCCTACAAATGTAGTAATGTTATGTTCAACCAAAAACTGTGCAAGTTCCTTTGTTCCTTTCTCAAACTCGTAAATTTCAAACATTCCCATTGGACCTGTCCAAAGAGCTTCCATTGAATCTGCTAAAACTGTAGTAAATTCTTGAATAGTTTTAGGACCAATATCTGCTCCTATCTGACTACTCGTCATTTCCTTACTTGAAACAATATCAATAGGTACAATTCGTCTTAAATCCTCTGTTACAACGAAATCTTCAGGGAGGTAAATTTTAGTTCCAACAGAACTAGCTTTCTCAACAAGATCTTTGACCTTATCTAAAAAAGTTAAATCTTTCACAGACATACCAATTTCATAGCCTTGGGCTAGAAGGTATGTAAATGCTAATCCTCCGCCTATTAAGATATTATCAGCTAATCCTATTAGATTCTCTATAGCAGGTAACTTGTCTTCAATTTTTACTCCACCTATAATTGCTGTCATAGGTCTTTCAGGTTCTGCTATTGTATGAGAAAGAAATTTCAACTCTTTAGCCATAAGAAAACCAATCGCTTTTTCTTCAGCATATTTTGCAACAGCACATGTGCTAGCATGCTCTCTGTGAGCAGTGGCAAAAGCATCATTGATGTAAACATCTGCATGATTAGCAAGTTGTTGAGCAAATTCATCATCGTTTTGTTTTTCTTCAGGATGAAAACGAGTATTTTCAAGCAGTAGAATCTGTTGTTGGTTTACTTTATTTGCCATTTCTTTTACCTCTTTACCAACACAATCGTCTGCTTTATAGATTCTATAAAGAGGTAAATATTCTCTTAGCTTTCTTGCAATAGTATCCATTTTCAAGGATTCAACAACTTTACCTTTAGGTCTCCCCCAATGTGAACACAAAATGATTTTACAATTCTCATTTAAAAGATAATATATAGTTGGAAGTGTATACCTAATTCTTCTATCATCTGTAATGTTACCGTCTTGATCCATTGGAACATTAAAGTCAACTCTTACTAGCACTCTTTTATTTCTGACATTGAGATCTGTAATTTCGTTTTTTTCCTTGAATTTCAGAATATTAAACATATCTCTTTGTTCTGCTTCTAGTGGTTTATCTTCAGTAATCAGCATACTAAACACCAGCTGTATACTGAATACAATAATTCTTTTATTTATATATTTAATTGATTCTTGATAATAGAGCTATTCTTCTCTAATTAAATGCTTGAAACGTATTTGAAACTCTAAAATTGTTTGCTCAACTTCCTCATGGAATTCTTCAGTTTGGAAATATATGGCTTTGTTTAGATATCCTTTTAGCTCTCCCCAATTTATTATATTGTCTATTAATCTCAGGAATCGTTTAGCACTTGTAGAGCGAACTCTAGGATAAAAACCACCTACAAAAATAAAATCTTCTTTTGTTTTAAAATAGTAATTTACTCCTTCCATCTGAATACAATATAACTGCGTTCCTAACTCTTTTGAAAAAGCAATCATAGCAGCGCTGAAGCCAGAAAACAAAACCTCATCCAAAACCTCACTTACGTAGGATCTATGATAAACTGTTAGACCACTTAAATCTACAATTGTAAAACGTAAAAGCGGTGGTTTTGTTGGTAAATCAATGTCATCCATATTAAGTTTCTTCTTTGCAGTCATTTTGTACCAGCTTATAGTCTCGAATCAATTATACTAAATTTCACATTAAAAAGTGTGTCGTAGAAAATATGAAACAAAAAAAGAAAAATACTTATTTTCTGATTTTCTTCCATATAATAGGAAGTAATACAAATGCTAGAATCATTATTGCGAAATAGTAATTTGTTCTATTAGTTCCTCCTCCAAGTATTGAAGGATTTGTCCCATCATGATCCGTAATATCATAAGGATCTACTACAGTGATCTCATCAATAAGTGAACCAGATACACTGCATATCGCTTCTACTTTGATTTTGTCATCTACTACTGCAGTGACAGAAAATGTGTCGAAAAGCGTATCTAGACCTGTTTGGCTGGTATAAGCTTTTGTTTGATCAAATACATCATTTACCCAGATATTAACTTCTACAAGATAGTGAGTATTAACATCTAAAACTTCATGAACAATTTCGACTTCTAAAGTATTTGTACTTAAAACGTATTCTACTAACATCCCTGTTGGAGGATGAGAATTAACATTGTTCATAAAGAAAACTAGGGTTGTAACTACTAAAAACGCAATAAGAACTGATTTTCTTATTCTCATTTCTTTACACTTCGTGCAATTTTCAGTGAAAAAAGCAACACTAATTGCTTTTTATATCTAGGTGTGTTACAAACTCCACACTGTATTGTCATCTAGAAAATGAAAAATCTATGTAATAGTAAAACTCATAATATTTTTTACTCTTCAGCCAGTATGATACTCTTTCCTCAAGATGAGAAAACCAAACTTGTAAGGAACATGCAACCCAAATTACAAGATTATATAAAGTTAGCAAGATGTTATAACTCTTTCAAAGATTCTGACTCTTGGCCAGGTGGATTTGGAGGTTCCTTTGTTTTTACTGAAGAATGGGTAGAAGATTACTATAAAGATCTTGATTACGAAACATTCTTTGTAGTCGATAATATAGAAGACGAATCAAAAATGATTGGTGTTTGCCTTTGTAATCGAAGCTGGATAGTTCCAGATTCGTGGTATGTAGCAATAGTAGGTGTTGATCCAGAATACCAAGGACAAAAATATGGTAAAGCTCTACTACTTAAAGCAACAGAATTTGCCATGGAGAAGAATGCTAGATTTATTGGACTTCACACTTGGGCTGGGAATCTAAAAGCTCTTCCATTATACAAGAGACAAGGCTATAAGTGGCGTCCTGGAACATCTGTTTATTGTGTTAACTATATTCCTCAGATTCTTAATTTTCCATTGTCAAAAGAATTCTTTGCTAAGAACAACTGGTATGATGTCTTCAAACCAAACATTACTCAAAAAATGGATGATACGTTTGAAGATAAAATGGCTGTTCATGAGTATTTCTTTGAAACTGAAGGCAAAGAAACATTAAATATCTGGTTAGATCGATCAGTTGGAAAAATAAGTGGTTTCCACATTAAGTACAAAGAACGTAACCTTTTAGTCAAGGTTACCACACCAAACTCACAAGCCTTTATTGGAATAGAGGAATTTCCTTTTGAGATAAAACTGAAAAACGATGGACAACAAGAAGAGTTTATTCAATTTACTATTGATCCAACATCAAATATAAAATTTAATGGTGAAAAAGAAAATTCAATCAAGTTATCTCCTGGAGAAGAAAGAATTCTCTCTTATACTGGATCATTTATTTCTGGAACTGAAGAATTGGATGTAAAAACTTTCCCACAAGCTTTCAGCAATCATGAAATAAAAATAGAATGTAAAATAGATGACAACACATTTCCATTGATCTTAGGAAAAATCCCAAAAAATGCAATTAATGTTAAGACTAATCCAGAAAATTATATAACAAAATCTAATAAAGAAATAATATTACCATTAGAAATTCATAATTTTCTAGAGGAGGAAAAGGAGCTTGTTGTTACCCTTGAAGGATCAAAAATTCTATCATTTCATAAAAATGAAATTTCAACTAAAGTTTCGAAATATGATACTACAATTAAAGTTCCAGTTAATGTGGGTTCAACTAATACTTCTGTTGAGTACTTTATTGTTTCAGTTTCAGATCTTACTGGACAAAAAATTATTACTAAAAAAATACCTATAATTATCTTTGAAAAGAATAAAGCCGTCAATTATGAAAATGACCAAAAGATGTATATTGAGAACCGAGATGTTAGAGTAAGTTACTATAAGAATTTCATGCCTGGAACCAATTCCCTAACTGTTAAGGATAAAAACAGAAACTTAACTAGAATAGGATTCAATATGGTTCTTGGTTACCCAATTGATACAGAAGGAAGCGAATTTTTTACTAAGAATGTTGATCATAAAATAGGTCGTACAGAAGATGGTATTTGGCTTTATTCTAGTGCAGAATCTGAAAAGAAAAAAGGGATTAGATTTACTAGAAAATTCTTTGTTCCTGATGATGATAATCCTTTTGGGGTGCATTTCAAAATTGAAAATCATTCAGATGAACTTATTGGTGATCTTGGTGTAAAATGTGAATATTGGTGGTGGCCAGGAGGAGAACGAGTTGAAAAAATGATTTTTCATTTCAAAGACGGAATAAAATTCTACAATCTTCCAGAACTCCAAATCAAGGATCCTAACAAACCAGAAGAATTTAAAGAAGGCTGGAATGCAATTGTATATCCTGAAGGATGTGTAGGTTGCCTTTATGATCTTGAAAAACTTGAGAAAATTGAAGGAAATAATATAGAAGAAAAAATTCCTGATTTAAACGCAAAACAAACTTATGAAACTTCTACTATTTGGTTTTATTTTGCAGACAAGTGGCAACATATACAACAAAAATGGAGAGATATATATCTGAATCTTGCTGAAAGGAAACCTGTTTTAACAAGGAAACCAGAAGAATTTAAGATTACCAGTTTGTTAAGCAATAAAAATTCAGAATATAATAGTCGAGGAATCATATTACCAAAATCATCTAAGGAACTAATAACATCTATTAACCCAAATAAAGCTGCTGAATTTAGAGGAAGTATTAAACTTAGTTTTGAAGAATTAAAAACTGAACCTGAAGAAGCTATAATTGAAAAAAGTAGACTTGAGAGATTAGATATTAAATTTAATCTAAGCAATCTTGAAAGAAAAATATACTCAGGAAAACTTATTCACAATACATCGTCGATAATCTATGAACACCCAATATCTATTGGAACATTTAATCAAACAAAAGAAATACTTGTTGAAAAAATAGAAAAAGATGGACTAACTTTCTATGAAGTTGATAATGGCTTTCTTAAATTCAAAGGTGACGCATCTTATAGAGGACAAATTTTCTTCCTTTCAGTTGAAAATGAGGATAATTATCTCAAAACATTCTATCCCGAAGTTAAACCATTTATCTGGACCAATGAGTTTTTTGGGGGAATAAGTGGCAATATCAGACTTGTTGATTCATGGGATCAGCATAATTATAGTAAGCTAAAGTTTAAAGGTTTTCAGATTCAAAAAGGTAGTTGGAAAGGAATAGGCTTTAAATCTGAGATTATTGAATATTCACCTCATTTAAAGGGATTACAGGTAACTAATGAGTATCTCACTCTTCCTGAATCACCATTTCTACTTTATATTCAGACTGTTGAAAATCATTCTGAAGTAACAAGAACATGTGACATAGGTATAGATGTCGACATTAAAACTAGTGAAACACCTGATGATGAGTATTATACAGAGGTTAATGGAAAGATAACAACATTCAAGCTAGATGAGTTTGAATCATATGTATGGCGGCATTGTGATTATGATGCAAAATGGACTGCTTACAAGAACATTAGAAATAAATATTATCTCGGTGCTGTGATTCAACCTAGTAAACAATTCTTGAGGACTTCAGTATATGCACCTAATTACACTTATTCAACTATAGGGATTCAATCCAAACGCGTAACTATTGGACCAAAAGAGAAAAATGAATTCAAAGTTCTATATATCTTAACTGATGATATCAAATCCTTTAGTCCTTTTGCTAAATCTAACATAGAGGAATATTTTGGAGAGTAACTCTCCACTTATTTCTAGAAAACACTTTTATTGATGCATTATTGTAGAATTTTATGCGAGCTATTGTTGTTTTAACCCATTCTGAATGTAAGAGATTAATTGCTAGAGGACTGTTAAAACATCCAGAAATTGAAGATGCATTACAAGATGGTAAAATCTTTGTAGCAAGAGGTTCAACAACCGCTTATGTTTTGGAAGAACTCTTAGGAAAACCTATAAAAAAATCATATTATGTTGCTGGACAAGTTACAGGAAATAAAGAGGCACTATTTCGATTAGGAAGTCTGAAAGGAGAAAAACGATTGAAAGAAGTAATTGTCGATAAAGGAACTAAGAAAGAAATAGATGACATAAGAACAGAATTGAAAGAATTTATGCCCGGAGATGTTATGATAAAGGGAGGAAACACTCTAGGAAATGATGGAATAGCAGGAGTATATCTAGCACACCCAGAAAGTGGTACAATAGGTGCAATGATACCTCATGCTATCGCAAGAGGAATTCCTATAATCGTACCTATAAGTTTGTCAAGAAGCATTGATGATAGTGTTTGGGAACTATCTCAAGTCTTAGGAAGCAAAACTGTTGAACCTGAGTATTGTATGGGTTTGCCCATTGGTATTATGCCAATTCCTGGTGAAGTATTTACAGAATTAGAAGCATTTGATGTACTTTATCCTGACATATACGTTTTCCATATCGGATCTGGTGGTGTGGGTGATGGTGAAGGAACTCTCCATTTCTTACTAGTTGGTGAAGATAAGGAAGTGAAAGAAGCATATGACGATTTGGTTAAACTAGCTAAATCTGAACCAAAATATGTACCTGACACTTAGATCCTATTAACATATAGGAGTAGGAATAGTATGTATAAAGCTAAAGTATATTGGGAAAGATTGAATCTGATAAGAAAAGAGAAATTTGATTTAATTTTACCTGGAGCTATGAGAGATAATGGCATAGATATGTGGATACATGCAATAAGAGAAGGTAATTTTGATCCATTAGCTGTTGACTTGGGAGGAGATATTGGTTACTTCATCTTTACAGATAGGGGGCAAGAAAGAATAGAAAGAGCTGTTTTAGGAGGAGATGAAGGAATTCTAGAACAACTTGATGTTTATGATATTCTGGGTGATGCTAACGATTTAAAGAAATTTGTGGATGAACGTAATCCTAAAAAAATTGCTGTTAACAAATCAGAAAATCTAGCAGTAGCTGACGGTATCTCATATACAGAGTATCTTAAACTAGTTAAGATTCTTGGTGATGATCATAAAGAAAAACTAGTTTCCGCTGAACAAGTAATAACAGATTTTAGGACTAAAAGAGTTATGAGTGAAATTGTTGAGTATGGAAAATTATGTCAAACTACTCAAATGCTTATTGAAAGAGCATTATCATATGAAGTAATCAAACCTGGAGCAACTACTTTGGAAGATATTGGTTGGTGGATGGAAGATCAACTATTATCAATAGGTTTGAAACCTACATTTGAGTTAAATATTCCATATGTTATTCATTCTGCAACTTCAGAGAAGGAAGAACATAGACTAAAGGAATATGTTATCCAAAAAGGAGATTTAATGCAATATGATTTTGGTATTGATTTCATGAATCTTGGTACTGATATGAAAAGAATTGTATATGTTTTACGTGATGGAGAAAAAGAAGTTCCTAAAGGAATTCAACATGGATGGGATCAAGCTTTGAAAGCTAGAAAGATAATTCGAAAGAACATCAAAGTTGGAAGAACAGCTGGTGAAACTCTAACTGCGATTGGTAATGCTCTGGAAGAAGCAGGTTTCAAATATGTCCATTTGGATGTTGATCCAATGATTAGCAGATTACCCAGTTTAGAACCTGATGGTGAAGAAAGAACAGGAGTTACAATTGACTGTCATTGTGTTGGAAACACTGGAAATAGTGAAGTAGCTTCAGGACCTTCTATAGCAGGTTTTCGACAAGATAGAGCTCACCTTTTAATCAAACCAAGAAATATATTCGCATTTGAGTTCATAGCTGTAACTCCTGTACCTGATTGGGGTGGGAGAAAAATTCGATTCAACATTGAAGATAATGCAATTGTTACAGAGCTCGGAGTAGAATGGCTTTATCCTCCAAATAAAAAGATAATGTTAATTCACTAAGCAAAATAATTTAGTATATAAGTTCAAAATATAAACAAAAAAATACTAAAGAGACCTTTTCTTTTTACTTCATCATGTTATCTTTTCTCTAAGAGTTGAATGCTAATGTTTATATATATTCAGAATTCTGAATATTTAGAATAATGAATACGGGTCTCTCATATGAAGATAGGAAAAGTAACAGTTTTTGCATTCAAAAACGCTTTTAGAAGAAAGATTGTTGCCATTCTTGCTATTACAGGTATTACTATTGCTATCACAATGCAGGTTACAATTAATGCTTTTACAACAGGAATGGATGAAACATTCAATGATATTTTTGGTGAATTGGTTGGAACTTTTCAATTACAAGAGAAGGATACACCCTTTACCTATGCATCTCAATTACCAGCTAATATCACTGAAACAATACAGAATTTTGAAAATAAATCAGAAATAGCGTCAGTTGCAACTGAACAGATTTTACCTGCTACTGTCAATAATTATACGGATATATTAGGTACAACAGTTTTTGGGTCACCTATGGGGATTAATGTCAGAGGAATAGAAGACTTAGATGAATTCACAGAAATTTACTCTGAATTGGAGGAATTGACCGAAGAGTCAAGTTATTTCGAATACAATCAAGATGAATGTATCATTCCTTACGCACTCTATGAAAATAATTCAGAGGTATTTGAAATAGGAAAAACATTTTCAATTATGATCAACTCAACTCATTCTTATAATCTAGAGATTGTTGGCATAACTTCAGCTGATGTAGGTGGAATACAACAGTCCATAATGGTCACAGGTTATGATATCTATGTTCCAATTAATGTTACTAATAATGTTCTTTTTGAACTCTTACGAAATGATACAATGAACCACATGTTTCATTACACTCCTTTTGGTTTAGATCCTAACCTTTTTGGAATTGATAATCCTAATGTTGTTGCTGTACGTACATCAATAGACAATTCAGAAGATGTCAACCAGTTTATAGATGAACTAATAGCTTACCTTGAAATTCAATATCCCGATATGAAATTTTCGGCATTATCATTAGCTTCAGCTCTTGAAACAATGGATGATTTAATGGCAACTCAAGATATAGTGATAAGCGTTGTTACCATAATTGTCATAATTTCTGGTAGTATGGGTGTAATAATAGCACAACTAGTAGGAGTTGAAGGAAGATCAAAAGAATTTGCAATTTTAAAAGCTACAGGTTGGAAAGAAGGTCATATATTATACTCAGTAATAATTGAAAGTATCACACTTGGTGTAGCAGGTTCGTTAGTAGGAATTGTACTCTCCTTCATATCAATAAAAGGTCTTGAAAGATTGATGTCTTCATCTGCAGCTGGTGGGATGCCATTTTCAGCTGTGATAACTCCTGCAATATTCTTCACAGCTATTGCAATTGCTGTGGGTATAGGAATTTTAGGGGGACTTTATCCAGGCATCCGAGCAAGTTCAGTAAAACCAATGGAGGTTTTACAAGGAAGTTAGGTGATTATGATGGTAAATATAGAGGATACAAAACTCCAACTTAAAATTGCTAGCGAAGCAGTATCAGAATCGACAGATCTTATTATTGAAATTAAGGATCTCTGGAGAAAATTCTTTGAGGATACACCAGCTGAAGTTCAAGCTTTAAGAGGTGTAAATTTCCGAGTTGAAAAAGGAGAATTCATCACAATTATGGGTCCAAGCGGAAGTGGTAAAAGTACTCTTTTAACAATACTTGGTTGTATGGCTTCTTCTTCTAGCGGTCAAGTTCTCATTGACGGAACAGAGATAACTAAACTTAGTCAACGCAAGTTAAGTGAAATAAGGAAGAATAAGATTGGATTTGTATTCCAAGATATCTTTCTCATCGATACAATCTCTGCTTTAGATAATGTTCTCTTACCTCTCCTACCTTATGGTATTAAGAAGGAGGATGAAGAAAGAGCTAAAGAACTAATGAAGACTGCTGGATTAGATGACCGTATGCACCACAAACCTACTGAACTTTCAGGAGGACAAAAACAAAGAGTTGCGATATGTAGAGCTTTGATTAATAATCCACCTATAGTTCTAGCAGATGAACCTACTGGTAATCTAGATTCTCAAACCGGTGGAGAAGTTCTTGCACTTCTCCGTAAAATCAACAAAGAAAAAGGAATTACTATATTAGCTGTTTCTCATGATCCTAAACTTGCTGAATTCTCTTCTAGAGATGTCATGATTACAGATGGTGAAATAACGAGAGATAGGATAAATCCTTTCAGAAATAACCATTGAAATAAGGTGTGAAAATGAGTAAGAAAATAGATGATATAATTGAAAAATATGAAGAGAAGCTTGCAAGAAAATTGGGTGAGATTGCAATTCTTCTTCATTTAGCGCGATCTTCAGAAGGTTCGCATGCGTATGAGATAAGATCCAAAGCTTCGGATATATTGTTTGAAAAAAGAAGAAAGGGAATGGAGTTCACTCAAAATCATCTAGATGCTCTTACAGAGTTGTATGATTTAGCAACTAAATATGATTTTGATACAGAGGATTTTAATGTAAAGAAAGATTCTGTTGAAGAAATTATTGAAAAATGTTCTATCTTTAAATTTAATCCTCATCTAATTAACTTGCTTAATAGAGAAAATCCAAGTACTATTTCTGAAGATTTAAAGTATCTAGAAAAAATCATTGAGGATTTAAAGGCAACTTTAGTTGATATGAAGAGCATGTCATCAATCTGGAGTAATATAAGTGGTATCTATCCAGCAATTGAATCTTTAGAAAAAAACAACTTAATTCAGCATATTAGAGATGATTCAGAAGGAGGAAGGTTGAAAAAAATTTATCAAATTACAGATTTAGGAAAAAGAACATTAACCAGAGTTCTAATCTCTTTGGTTGATCTTACTAGTTTTGTTTTTCATCCTGAAGATAAGAAATTCTTATTAAAAAAGGATAAGGGCCCATCATTTCTATTAAATCCTTTTAGAGAAATATTCCGAAAACTTGTTGAAGATATTCCAATTGATAAAAGAAAAAAAATGATGCATTCTAAAGGAGGTTATCCAAAAGGACCTTTTGCTAGAATGTTTATGGAACATGGATTACCCCTTCCAAGTTTTCGTTTCTTAATGAGACATCCTGATTTAATTGAAGATCATTTAAACCAAATTGAATCAGAGGATGAGAGAAAGATTGCAAAAGAATTCATTAAAACTAAATTAAAAGAACAAAAAGAAGAGATTGAGTCTATGCTAAAAGAGTTAGATTAGAATGGCTACAATTACAAAACAAGAAGAAGCTAATAATTACAATATTGAAATTCAAGAAGAAATATTAAATAAGTATAAATCAGCTAGACACTGGTTTTGGTCAGCTTTTAAAAGACAACCTCTGATGTATTTAATAGCTACAGCTCTTTTAGTTGGAAGCACCTATTTAATGACTAAAACCGTTGCTCTTGTAGGAAATGCATTAGATATATTATTATTTGACATAGAAAATGGAACTCTTCTTTCAGCTGAATTTAATTCTCAAATCCTTATTATGGTAATTTATGTTTTAGTAAGCTGGGTTTCATTAAGTTTCAATGTTTATTTATGGGCTGATGCCACCTTTAGAGTTCAAAGAGATATGAGACAAGAATTCTACGAAGTTATCCAAGCTCATTCAATGGCATTTTTTGATGTTAATGATTCAGGGGTAATACTCTCGTATGGTATGAATGAGATAAACCAGATTCGCATGGCCATTCATCCTGGAGTTCGAATGCTTTTAAGTTCATTATTATCAATAATTATTACAACAGTACTTTTATTTCAGTATGATTGGATAGTTGGTTTAGTATTAGCAATATCATTTGCTATTTATATGATAATAGCTTGGATTTATGCTGCTAAAGTTGGACCAATTAGACAAAAATTAGCTACTGATTTAGCAGATATTTCTGCTATTTCACAAGAGATGTTTAGAGGAGTAGAAGTTGTTCGTTCTTTTGATAACCATAACAAGGAAATTAAGAAGTTCTCGTTAAAAAGCTTAGAATATGCAGATGACATGAAGCGAGAGGGTTATTTAAGTGCTTTTTATTGGCCTGCTTTGATAACAATAGTCGTCACAGCAGGAGCTTTTGGATATGGTTTGTATAGTGTAATAAATGGGAATTATGCAACTGTTGGAATACTTATTTCGATTCTTGGATTATTGATTTCCCTCAACAGACAGAATTTTATGATACCAATGAGATTGATAATGTTACAAGCTGGACTCCAAAATGCAAATAGGTTATGGGAAAAGATGGCATTTGATGATCCATTAGAGCAACCAGAAATTCCAGAGGAAGGTTTATGGGATAAAGAGATCAGATTTAATAACGTAAGTTTTGCTTATCCTGGAACTGATAAAAATGTTCTTCAGAATGTATCTTTTTCAATACCTGCAGGATCAAAAGTTGCTCTTATTGGAGGACCTGGATCAGGGAAATCTACAATTCTAAAGTTATTATTAAGATTATATGATCCAACGGAAGGATTAATCCAAGTTGATGGAACAAAATTAGAATCAATGCATACAAGTTATGTCCGTTCTAATGTTACACTAGTCGAACAAGATATTTTTCTATTTTCTGACACTCTAAGAGCAAACATTGCTTTTGCAAAACCTGATGCAAGTGATGAGGAAGTAAACAAAGCTGCAGAACGTGCTCAAATAGCTCAATTCATTGAATCACTTCCAGAGAAATATAATACAACCATAGGTGAACGTGGGGTGACATTAAGCGGAGGTCAAAGACAGAGAGTAGCGATTGCTAGAGCTATGCTTTCAGATCCAAAGTTGCTTCTTTTAGATGATTCAACTAGTGCAGTAGATATCAAAACTGAACTCAGATTACGCTATGCTATGGAGGAATTAATGAAAGATAGAACAAGCATTGTGGTAACTCAAAGACTTACAACACTAGTTGCTGCTGATTTGATAATACTAATGAAAAAGGGAAAAATAGTTGATATTGGTTATCATGAAGATTTACTAAAAAGGTGTCCAGAATACCAATTCATGTGCCAACATCTTCCTATGGCTGATAGTATGGGAATATGTCAAGATATAGACATTGTTGAAGGAGGTGAAAAATAATGGCTCATGCAAGAAGAGGTCCAGGAAGAGCTTTGACTGTAGACAAATACAAAAGAGCTCGATCAACAAAAGTATTAGTTAATAGTCTGTGGAAATATTTAAGGAAATATATTGTTCCTATAATAACTGTAGCAATTCTATCCATACTTTATTCTGTAACTTCTCTAATTAATCCAATTATTATAAGAAATGGGTTAAATTCAATTACTAGCGAAAATCCAACATTTGAGTCATTAATTCCTTTAACAATTATCTTCTTTGCTTTAATTATAGTTGGTTGGATAATAACTTCTGTATCAACTAGGATTCAAGCAAGAATGAATTCAAAAATGTTACATGAAGTTAGGGTAGATCTTTATGATAAATTAAATTATTCAGACATGTCTTATCTTAAGAAGGAACAGTCAGGAAACATAACTGCAAGAGTGACAGCTGATACTGGAGAATTAGCAACAGGAGTTCAATTATCTTCAGGAATCGTATCTCACATTTTACTTATATTAGGCTCATTTGTGATTCTTCTAGTTACTAACTGGATAATAGCTTTGATCTCTCTAGCCGCAATTCCTATTGCATTTCTTATGAGTACAGTACTAAGCTATTTTGGAAGAAAGATAGTGTTAAGAATCAGAAGAGCTTTTGGTTTTGTTTCAGGTAAAATGGCTGAAGGTCTCACAGGCATAGCAGTTGCAAAATCATTCAATAGAGAAGAAGAACTAGCTACAGAACTGAGGGAATTAAATCAGAAACATTACAAGTATTCAAAACAATTTGGTATGTTAATGATGTTTGTTATGCCCACAATGACCGCTTTAACTTACTTATTATTTACTGTAATTATCTATGTGAGTGGTTGGATAAACCAATCTGCAAACCTTCCATTGGGAGATATTTATCTAGCAATTAATCTTTCTCAGCAATTTCTATTTCCAATAGTAATGCTTGCTATGGTCTTTCCGCAACTTGAAGCTGCTTTTGGTGCAATGGATAGAATAATTGACATTTTCGAAGCAAAATCTGCTGTAGAAGATTCTCCAGAAGCAGTGGATTTACAACAGGATGATGACAGCGTATATTTTGAAAATATTACATTTGCATATGAAAAAGGGATAAATGTCTTAAAAGAAGTTAATTTTGCAGTCAAACCTGGGGAAATGATTGCAATAGTTGGAGCGACTGGAGCAGGAAAGACAACTTTAATGTCTTCACTCCTTACACGATTCTACGATGTTCAAAATGGTTCTATAAAAATAGGTTCTCAAGATATTAGAGAAGTAACTCAATCTTCTTTAAGAAACGCTATCGGGTTAGTTACTCAAGAACCTTTTCTTTTTTCAGGATCTGTTATGGAAAATATCCTTTATGGAGCTCCTGATGCTACAGAAGAAGAAGTAAAGATAATAGCTAAGAAAATTAATGCAGATGAATTCATAGATGCTTTGCCAAATGGTTATGATACTATTATTGTTGAGGGTGGAAAGAAATTATCTGCAGGGCAAAGACAAATAATTACTATTGCTCGAATGATGTTAGCGAATCCTCGTATTCTGGTTTTAGATGAAGCAACAAGTCGTTTGGACGCTTTTACAGAGTCACTAGTCCAAGCTGCTCAAAGAGAGTTATTTAAAGGAAGAACAACATTTGTTATTGCTCATAGATTATCTACAATTAAAGATGCAGATAGAATTATAGTTCTTGACCATGGAAAATTAGTTGAGAAAGGAACACATGATGAGTTAATGGAACTCGATGGAATTTATGCTGATTTATACAATACTTACTATGTTCATCAAGGACTAGAAGAGTTAGACATTAAACTAGAAGATCTTGAACCTGAAAAAATTGAAGAAGAACAAATACAACCTCTACTACCAACTCATAAATTGGTGAAAATAAAAAAAGAAAAAATAGATAGAGGTTAATTGTCTTTCTTTTTCTTTTTCTTTATTTTTGATAATATAATGCTAGAGATTGCAATGCAGAAGATAATACTCCCTATAGGTATTGAAGTTTTTTCTGGCTTTTCAGAGGAAATCGAAAAAGTATGAGTGCTTGAAGTTTCTACATTGTTTGAAATATCCTTCGCTTCTATATAAAAATCAATGACATCATTTCCCTCAAAAGGTCCAAATGTTGCAGAATATTGATTCGTTGTCGTATCTATCATATCAATATACTCCCATGACCCATTATTAATCCGGTAAACTAATCTAACGTAATCAAGATGATAATTATCACTAACTTCAGCAGTTATTTCAATTGTATCACCTTGTTTTGGTGATATAGCATGATTAAGCACCATTCCAATTACAGGTTTCTTATCATCATAAATTGTTATATCATATCCTGCAGCAGTGATCCACTCAAGAGCTTTGTCTAAATTGAAACGATATTTAATTATTCCACTATAATACCAATCAAATTTATTATAATACATAGGACTATGTACAATTTGAAATCCAGGTAATTCTTGATTAATTATGGCTTCTCTATTTATGGCATAACAAATTGCTTTTCTCACAGCACATGCTTTAGTGTAATCTGTTTTTCCTGAAGCAGTCAAAAAAACATCATTATCTGAACCACCAATAAAAGGTCGCTTTAAATTGAAAGCTAGAAGATCTAAACCTCCAATCACAGCCCCATACTCCATATGTGAATAAAAGGGTAGCATGGGTACAATATAATCCATAAGCATTTGCTGCCAATCATAATAATGCTGCTGTTTTTCATTAAAATTTGAAATTGTTTTACCATCTTCTAACATATCCTCATTTGTTTGTCCATATGGTATGCTAGTATCTAGCAGAAAATAGTTGTGAGAACCAGATTCACTTAAGAAATCTGACATATCAGGTCCAGTATAATCTTCATTGTAATGACAAAAAGTTAAATCATAATCATGAAATATAAGAAGATTACCCATAAAAACTGAATATTCTTGTATCTGAACATTTACATCAATTCGAATGGCTCTTAAATAATCTTTAATTTCTAATGCTATATTTGGTCTTACAGAACCGCTAAGTACAACTAAATCTAATTCTCCTATTTGGCCTATAACAAAACTTGAGCAATTAGTGGCATTGATTGAAATTGTGAGGGTAAAGATAACAATAACTAATATGTATTTCCTTTTCATTTTCTTCTTGAATTAATAAACTAAATTTAAAAATCTTTTTCCATAAGAACAAAAGAAAAGGATTCTTTTGTTATTCTACTTCACTTTTTTCCAATTCTCTTGTTATTTCAACTAAACTCTCTAAACTTAGAAGAATAGAATTTTCGTGTTCTGCAATTGGTTTGCTTAAACTTTTTAGAAATTCAGATATAGCATAAAAAACATTTAATCCTTCATAATTTGAAAGTTTTATTTCTCTTTTATCTAAATATATTTTCCACATTTTTCTTCTTAACTCATTGAACCTCTTTCTCCAATCCCAAATCCCATACCCCCACTCATAAAAATTAAATTCCCAAATTGGATTTCCAACTCTTACAGTTTCCCAATCTAAAATTCCTGTAATTTTCATATTCTCTAGTGTATCAATCAAAATTTGATCCTCATGAATATCACTATGAAGAAAAACTGGTTCTAATGAAACAATCTCTAGTAAACAGCTTTCCCATAGGTTTTTAGTTCTTTCAGTTATTAATGATTCAAAGTAATTTTCTCCATTTTCTTTGATATATCTAGTCAATTCTTCAAAAGCAAAATCAAACGCTTCTTTCATAGTTGAAAGATCCAAAATTTCTAATTCCCATTGATAGATCGTTTCATCAAAAATAGGTCTTTTTCTTATTTTTGCGGGTATATCTTGTAAAGGTATTTCATGCCATAATGCGAATAATTCAGCTAGATTTTCTAACATTTTTTCTACTTTATCTAATGATACATCCTTCTCATATTTAGAATAAGCTAATCCTCTCAGACGAGAAACTACTGCAAAATCGTAATATGATATTTTTTCGTCTCTTACTCTTTCTAAAAGAAAAGGTACTGGGAGATTCTTGTAATTGTTTAATAGTTCATATGTTGCAATTTCTACATCCAACCATTCAATCACTCTAGGATCTCGAGGAAACATAAATACTCTGTCTTCAGTATACAAAATCAGTTTTCTCCATCCATCAAAATTAGCTTTGATTTGTGTTGGTTTAAGATCAAACCTCTTGCAAAAATATTCCAATTGCTGCCAATTTAGAACACCATAGATGCATTTATCTAAAGTCATCTTATTCTACCTTACGATATCTTAAGGTTGCTTTCATTTAACTTTTTTCTGGTTTCTTCGATAGATTTATTAGCTTCTCACTTCTTTATGAGTTAATGAGTAAAAGCAAGGATATTCCTAAGAATGATGACATAAAAAAAGAAATAAAATCTATGCAAAGAAAATGGTATGAAAACAAGATACTATTTGTATGCAGTCTTATTCTTTGGCCTCCATTCTTTTTCGGTGCCTTAAGAATAGGAGATTGGAGATTTCTTCCTTTTGGTACTACAATAAAAGAAAGTATGCTTGCAGTAGCTCAAACTGTAATGTTTCTAATTGCAGCTGGTTTTTTTGTTTTATTATTATCATATTTATTTAATCAACTTTGGTTATTAACACTTAGTGGACCAAAAAAAGAAGAATGAATGTGTTCGATTTTACACAATCACTTTTTTAGATACACATGATAACTCTAGACTAAATTTATAACTATGTGTGAATTTATCATGTTGATGAAAAAAACGAAGAAAATTAGTGTTGTACTTCTTATATCATTAACCTGTATCTCTTCATTACTTTTTTCATCAAACTCGCTAGCTCTTCCTGAAGCTGTCACTGACGACCCATTAGCGTTAATAAAGATGGCAAATGATGTTTCCTTCACTCAAACAGAGATGGTCGTTGATAACAATAATAAAACTCATCTTTTCGTAAGAATTGTTCACTGGAATGGAACATTCGTTATTTATCACATTGTGGAGAATACATTGACTATAGTTGATAAAGAACTCTTTGGTCAAATGATATTTGAAGCTCATTCTAATGATAATGGAGTGAGTTTGTTTTACACATATAGTGGACCTTCTTACATAGGATCTATACTGAAAATGTATAGATGGGAAGAAGGAGAATCAGATTTGATATTCGTTCTTTCTTCACAAGAATACATCGAAGAATTAACTATCATTGGCGATGAGGATTATTTTCATATCATTTATGCAAATTATCATAATGAGACTCATTCTTTTATAATCCATGGAAAGTATTACAGTGACTTATCCTATGTATTTACTCAACATTATGTCCCGTTCTTATTTTATGATATTGATTCATTTGTAGTTTTGAATGAACAACTCTTTGCTTTATATTTGTATCAACATTATAATGATTCAATTCAAAGAAGTATTTTTCAAATTACGGTATTTGGGGTTACTACAAATGGTTATTATAATTCAACAATTATAGACAGTAATCTAGATTGGGCTGAAACTAAACTTGTTGTGGGACAAGATAATTTATTTCATTTATCTCTACTTACTTATGGAATTTTTTATTCAGTAAGTTTTGGTATAAATGAATCTATCTCTTTTTCATCCTTATTAGTAACGTCAATAGATTACTTTTTTGGGGAGTATGAAGCATATAGTTATGTCAACAAAACATTCTATGTATTTAGTTCAACTTCAAGACTTTTTTATTATGAAGACAATCCATTTGATCAGCAATTCAGCATTACTCCTAAATTTGTAATTGTAACCACAAATAATCAAAGCTTAACAGTTGATACTGTAGTTGTAGATGGTGGTGTAGACAGATATGAACATTATTCAACTGATGCTTATATGTTCGAAAACGGTTCATACATATTCAGTTACACAACCTTACTTAGTAGAAAAGAAACCGCCAAATACCACATAATAGGAAGGTCTATACTTGCTTTGCAGTTATATTCTGATTTGAATATACCCCTACCTGAAACTCCTCTGATGATCAATGTAAAAAGTCTTTCAGCAATTGCATACTTTTTCACACGATATTGGTATGCTTTTGTTATTCCAATTTCAGTTCTTGGACTTATTTATGGAATTTTCTTTAAAAGAATAAACAGGGGTTTATCAAAGCTCAAAGTTTTTCTCTTAAGACCAATAATCCCTGATGCTAAGAACCTTAAATTGATATTATTGAATACATGGTTATTTATTCAAAATGCATCTACACTGATAGTAACACTTTGGAAATCTAACAAAAAACGACTAGTTATTAGTCTTCTTGGTTTTACTATTTTAACTACAATTGTAATTACAAGCACCACATTGTTTGACTCAAAAAGAAGTACATTGGTATTTGATTTTCTTAGTAACTTTGATGTGGCTAATAATAATCAAGATTCTCTTTATTTTGAGATTCCAATTGATCGAATTTCAACATTTCCCTCAGGAATCATCAATCCTGACATAGTTCAATTCGCTTTTGAAAGAATTGAACATACAATTCAAACTAGAACGATTCTACTTTCTCAAATCGCTTCAAATTATCAGTATTCCTTGAGCTCTTCTCTTATTGGTTTCAATTTAACTGGTGATAGTACTCATAGAAGATATTTAGGATATATTGGCTATACAAGTAATTATTCTGATGTAATGGAATCCTTCATACAAGAAGGATCTTTACCAACTAAAGAAAATGAAACAATAATCTCAACTAACTTAGCAAACACTTACGATATTGATGTTGGAGAAACAATTACTATAAATGCAACATCAGAGGTAATGTATTCTGCTGATTCTTTTGAACTAAAAGTTGTAGGAATATATCTTCCTCCAAGTTATCAATATTTACTTCAAGTTTGCAAGAATCACGACTTACCTTACGATCCAATCAGCTTCATAGTTTCTGAAACAAATACAATTATGTTAGTTCAAACAGATTATTACTTAACAAACTTAGGTAATATTTCACGATTTGATTTTGACATGTTTGGTAGAGTTCAATTTCTGTATGATTTTAGCCAATTTCCAGCTGAAGGAATATATCAATTAAATGAAGAAATACAAGATCTTGAATACTCAAATCCTCATTCTTTTCCATTTTCCGCTGGAGGTTCATGGTTTTTCTATAATGAATTTAGTTGGGCATTGTTTCTACTTGATAGCGCGATAAGAACTGTCCAGTTCCTTATTCTCTTTCTATCTATCCCAATAATGTATCTTGCTTGGTTTTTAATTTTTGAAGTCAATGAGTTATTTGGAGCTAGTTTCGAACAAGAAATTCAGATTTTACGATCAAAAGGAGTTTCTACGGGAAATATCTCCTTTATTTATTTGACGATGAAAGTTTTTGAAGTTACGATAGCTACAGCTTTAGGTTTCTTATTAACTCTTGCATTGGTTCCACCTTTAATGAGCATTGATAAATTTCTCAGTTTCAAATCAACAATCACTGTAGTCAATCTATCAAGTTTACCAATCGCTATGAGTATTGCTTTTGTTCTTCTGCTTTTTATCTCATTACCTAGAATAATTAGGATGTCTAAAACAAAAATAAAAGTTGAAAAACCACCTAGGAAATTTGTTCAACTGTTAAGGACTTTAAGACTTCATTATCTTCTTATTATCTTGTTTGGGGCTGGCATAATTGCTTTATCCTACTGGTTATTCGTAATGTTTGGAGGATTTTTCACTGATATCGAAAGTAATGTCTTGATTCTAGTTTTTGTTTATTTAATGGGTGTTGGGGCAATGATAGTTCTCTTAGGACTTGGATTATTTCTAAGAGATTTGCATAAGGTTTTCGTTATTATTTTCAGTAAGATCTCATGGAAAGCAAGCAAATCCAAATTTTCCTTCTCTTTGGTTGATGTACGTTCAGATGTTAGTCTTTTCAATAATTCCTTCATGACTTATGTAATAATTATTGGAATCATTATGCCTTTTATTGTATCTCCACTAGCAATTCAAAATAGAGTTCAAGTAGAGTCACTATTTGCAGGAGGAAGTGATATCTTCATAGATAATTGGAACAGTTCTGATCTGAGTATTCTCCCAAAATTAGCAAACTATGAAGAGATTATTAGTTTTACAAATATTACAGTTTATCAAAATGTATATGGATTAAACGTAATAAATACTTTTGTTCTTAATGAAACGGATGATTTTATATCAACTTCTTATGAACCACCAGAGTATATATTTACGGATTGGAAACAACAAATAAGTAAGTTGGGAGAAAACCAAATGATGCTTGTTTCTGCTTCTTTCTATCAATATATGGCAAGAGAAGAGGACATATTCACTTTTAATGGACTATATTCAGATGTCACATTTGATATTGGAAGTGTTTTTGAATATTTCCCAATTTTCTTCACAGAAAGTTACTATTACTCTTATTACGAGCATCATATTGTAACAAATAAAGAGAATTATTTACTTATTAACCAAACAACAAGCGCTTGGGATGTTTCAACAAGAAGATTACTAATAAAATTACGTCCCTTAGTAAACCAAATAAAATTCGCTGAAAGACTGAGAAGTGAGTTAAATATCAATATAGAAACAACTGATGAAATGGCAGATGATATGTTGTTTCAGAATATTCCTTTCTATCCTGTTATTGTTTCTGAATTAGTATTTGGTATTCTCATATGTCTTGCTGCTGTTGTTTTTATAAGTATAAGCAATCCCTTGAAAATCCTACAAAAACGAATTACTAAAAATGATGTACTTAAGAAGATAGGTATACCTACGAATTCTATCATATTTGTTTCCGGATTAGAATTTTTAGTGGCATGTGTATTACCTGGGTTAGCAATAGGTGGAGCAGCTGGATATGGTTTAGTTCAATTATTTAGTTTTCTATTTCTTGAAACTGGTTTTGGAGGAGCCAGTTTACCTTATGTAGTTCAGTTTCCTGTTTCTGCAATGCTACTAATTTTCATTGGAATACCTTTACTATTCTTTGGAATATTTTTCGCAGCAATGAAGGTGAACTTCATTAGATTTAGACCAAGAAATTTGGAGTGATAAAGATGATAAGATGTGAAGATCTAATAAAAATATATCAAGACCCAGTAACTGAGGTTTCAGTTCCAGCATTAAGAGGATTAAATCTGCATATTAAGGAAGGAGAATTAGTAAGTGTTATTGGTCCTTCAGGAGCAGGAAAAACAACTTTAGTAAAACTTCTATCAGGTATAGAGGAACCAACTAGCGGAGCTATTTACATCAAAGATGCTAGATATGACAAGTTACCAGAATTCGAAAAAAGAGAATTTAGATTTTATAATGTTGGATTAATTCACCAATTTATTAGTGAAAATCTTTTTTCTCATTTAAGTGTCAAGCAGAATCTACTCATTCCTAAGAAAATTTTCTACTTACCTCGAGAACAATCGATTAAAGAAGTTAATGAGTTGCTCAAACTTCTCAATCTAGAACATGTAACAAATAATACTGTTGAGAAACTAAGTGGTGGGGAAGCTATGCGGCTTTCACTTGGTGTTGCACTTGCTAAAAATCCTGAGATTCTTTTATGTGATGAACCAACTGGTCAACTAGATAGTCAAAATACAAAAGACATGGTAGAGACTTTAAAACAGGTAAATATGGCATTAGGAAAAACTATTTTGGTTGTAACTCATGATGTTCGATATAGAACTATTTTCGAAAAGAGTTTTATCATCAGAGATGGTCGTTTAGCAGGAATTAGTAAAGATATAGAAAGAGATGAATTAGAATTTCTAATGCATTCATCAGAAATAAATAGATCATATATTGATCCATCCAATTTTGTTAGAATCCCAAATGAAATCAAGTCTGTTACAGCTCTAGGAGAAATAATTGAGTTTGATATTCATCCTTCTAAGAAAATGGGGATTTTTTGGAACCCAGAAATTATGACAAGAGAACAAATATATGAGGTTTTAACAACATCTCCTGAAGATATAGAACAACAAATTGAAGAATTAAAATTCAAAGATATTGAACATCTACTTAGTAGAGAATTTATTCCTCCTAAAAAACCAAAAGTTGTTGTAAAAGTAAAGAATTTATCAAAAGGCTATCAATCACGAGCAGGCTTTGTAAATGTTATTGAAAAGATGAATTTGGATATACACGAAGGGGATTTTGTTTTTATATCAGGACCATCTGGAGTTGGTAAAACTACCCTTCTCAACCTTATTGCTGGGTTAATTAAACCTGACACTGGTGCAATATCTGTATTGAAATTCCCTATATCAACTGAAAAAGAAAATCCGGTTTCTCGTTTCAGGTTGAAAAATATAGCTTACATCTCACAACATAATAATCTCTTTAGTCCTCTGCAGGTTAAAGATAATTTACTAATTCCAAATCTATTTTCAGGAGAAAAATTTGATCTGGAATATGCTAACTCTATCTCGAAAGAATGCCATATTGATCATAAAATGGAAGCTTATCCGGGTGAATTATCCTCAGGTGAGACTCAGAGAGCATCTCTGTGTGCAGCATTATCTCGAAAAACGAAAATTATTCTAGCAGATGAACCCTCAGCTAACATGGATAGTGAACTTGCTCGAACAATAATGGATTTGTTGATGGATATTGTTCGAATAAATAAAGCAACAATAATAACTTGTTCTCACGATTTATCATTGCTTAGACCTGGTTTTAGGCACATTAAACTACTTGATGGTAAAATAGAGTCTGATTCAAGAGTCTCAAAAGATGAATTGGAGGAAATCATCAGAGAATATCTCTTAATAGAGAGTAATAAGAAGAAAAAATGATTACCCTAATACGAAGACTTTTTTTTTAATCCTACTAATTTCTCTTTATGAATTTAAAAAAGCACTTCATAATATTTTTTATAATATTCAATTTATTCTTTCTGTCTTTCTTTTCCATGGATAAAGCAATGGCAGTTGTAAAACTGGAAGAAATATCTAGTTCCTCCTCTTTTATTACTTATGAAATGCAAGAATTTAGAAACCCTTTATTACAGCCTGTAATAGATGATAATTCAAGTGGAATATATCGTGATGGATCGATTCTTGAATTAGCTAGAAATATTGAATTATATGCATATTATAATTTTGATCCAGCAAATAATCCTACATCAAGAATTGATGATCTCTCTATAGTTCACAGAATATTAACTTACATCGATTTATTCTATACAGTCAACGATAGTTGGTTTCTTTTTACATGTAAAAACGCACTAGTTCCTTCTTTAAATCTTGGAGTTAATAACACCTTCATTCTTGGTCAAAATGGAGTAGCACCATATGAGATGTATGCAGAGGACAATTTCCTTTTAGTTATTATGTACGAAAGACTTGCTAAGGCATGTGAAATTGCAAATGATCCTATAAATCAAACTTATTGGAATATTGCTAGTAGTACTCTATCGCAGTTAGTAAATCTATATTATGTAGACTCTATAGGTATGATTAACACAACCCTAACTCTTGATTCATTATATGAAGTAGTAGGAGGTACAGATTACACATCTTCTAAAGCCGTAGGATTGTTCTCCATAGCTAACTATCTAGCAAAAGAT
Organism: Candidatus Heimdallarchaeota archaeon; assembly: GCA_016839945.1. Taxonomy (GTDB): domain Archaea; phylum Asgardarchaeota; class Heimdallarchaeia; order Heimdallarchaeales; family Heimdallarchaeaceae; genus UBA460. The sequence continues at coordinate 25,268 of JAEOTE010000103.1, forward strand.
AATTCAATTTACTATAATGAAACCCAAAAAGCTGTTGATTATTATTATACAAATGGGAGAAATTTAGTAACATTGAGTGATGCATCTACAGGTTCACTTCTTAGAAGTACGATTAACTCTCCTTTCGGATCAGATAACGAAGCTTCTTTGCAGGGAAATCTTTTCTATACAACAGCTCTTCTTCAACATAGTGCATATCAAAAGCAAGGTGGTAATTATTCAGGTAATTTGGATTATTTCTTTAAAGCTGAGGAAATAGAATTAAGTATATTTGATAAATTTTATAGTACGCAAACAA
>JAEOTE010000186.1 GCA_016839945.1 Candidatus Heimdallarchaeota archaeon
GTAGCTTTTCAAACAGTTACAGAGAATGAAGGATCTTGTCGAATAGGTGAGAAACTTGGCTTTGAGAAGAAGCATGAAATGGTTGCTCTATACATAATGCCCAAAAAAATTCCAACTGTAGATGAAGTTTATTTAGATCAATCACCAACTCCTACTGAAGAAGCTCTTGAAAAATTATCTAAAATTCCTAAAGGACCAAAGGAAGAAATTTGTATTGGCTGGAGTTATTCTCCTCTTGAAGTGGGATATTTTGAATCTGAACCAGATATGGATTTCTATTTTTCTGGAGAAACTGCATTACTAGATTTTAGAGACAGAAGTATGGTAACAAAGGAAATCATATTTGGAAAAGCTATCATTTATGGTTCCAAAGAAGGAGTCAAGGATTTAGTAAATGGATACATGGCTAGAAACAAAAATCTTGGGGTTTTCTTAGCTTGTTTATGCTCAAAAGAACTAATTCCAGAAGTTCTAGATTTGAACTTGGGGTGGAAGCATGCTACAGTCTGGACAGGGGGAAACAATATAGTAGTACTCTTTACTAAAAACTTGAATTCTTATTAAAACAATGAGGAATATAAATGAAATTTACACAAACAGGAACATTCAGGGAAAATTTCCTAGAAGAGTCTTCAACTCTTAATCTAAAGAACCAGATTCATGCTATTTTATTAGATAAGCTAGATTATTTTATTGGATATGTATCTAAAGAAAAGTCAGAAGTAATGAATGATTATGTTGAGAATCTTACAAAGAAATATCAAGGATTAGTAGAAAAAGATTTTTGGGAAAATGCAACTGGAGTAATTGAAGAAATTTTTGCAGAATACGAGAATCTAAATCAATTTCCAGATTTAAATAAAGCTTCTCTAAACTACCTTTTTCATCTTCTGCAGTTTAAAGATAAAGATGAATGGGATAATGCTGAAGCTGAAATCTCTATGAGAGCACTAATAGAAACTTGGGTTTTCCCTGCGTATTATTATTTAGAAGCTTTAACTGAAACTATTGATAGAAAAGAAGCAGTGAAGTTATTCAAGCAATACATCACTAATTATTATATAGATCGTCCTTCTCCTGATAGAGAGGAATCTTTCAGTCTTGAAAAAATGTTAACGAAGCGATTATCTGGAGATACTACTTCCTCTGAATGGGTAATGGTACATACTATGTTAGAAGAAGGTAAATACGCTTTCAAGAATAAGACTTGCCCAACTTGTGTGGATGCCATGATAAAGCTTCCAGATACTGAATTGAAATATCTCGCTTGTTGTTACGGTGATTATGAGAAGTTCAGATCTTACTATAGTGATCATATTATTCTAACCATGGAACATACACTTATGCAAGGAGAACCATATTGTTCAAGAGTGTTACATGATACTCGAGTTAATTATGATTTACGTCACCCTCCAAAAGAATTCTGGGACAATTTTGAACCTGGAAAAGAAGAAGAAGCAATGAAATATTACAAGATTTGATACTTGTTTCTGGTCAAGAAGAGGATGAGGAAGATTTTTCGACTGACAATCTTTTTAATTCATTTATTTCTTTATCATATATCTCAAGAGGTTTAGATATGAAAGTTGTCGTTTTGGGTGCAGGATATGTAGGAAATGTTATTGCAAGAGATTTAGCAGAAGATCCTTCGACTGAAGTTTCAATAGTTGATATTAACCAAGAGGTTCTAGATAAACTGAAACAAGATTATGATCTTCATGGAATATGTGCAGATTTATCCAATCCTGATACCATTAAAGATATTGTGAAGGATTTTGATTTAGTAATTGGAGCTCTTCCTTATTTTATAGGTTATAAGGTTCTCAAAGCTGTAATAGAAGCAGGAAAGAATATAGTAGATATCTCATATTTTGAGGAAGATGCATTAAGCTTAGATGAATTAGCAAAGGAGAAAGGTGTTGTAGCTGTTGTTGACTGTGGAGTAGCTCCTGGTTCAAGTAACATCATACTTGGTTATATTGACTCAATCTTAGATAAAACAGAGAATTTCCTATGTTATGTTGGAGGATTGCCGGTAGAAAGAAACTGGCTTTTTGATTATAAGTCACCTTATCCACCTATTGAGGTACTCGAGGAATACATCATGTTAGCGAGATATATTGAGAATGGTGAGATAGTTACTAAACCAGCATTATCAGAACTTGAATTTTTCGAGTTTCCAGAAGTAGGAACTCTTGTTGGCATCAATACTAATGGTCTTAGAACTCTCATCAAGACAATGGATATCCCTTTCATGAAAGAAAAAACTTTGAGGTATCCAGATCATATAGAAAAGATGCAAATGCTAATAGAAACAGGGTTCCTCAAAACAGAAGAAATTGATGTAAAAGGAACAAAAATCAAACCAATTGAGCTAACTGGCAAACTATTACTTAATCATTGGATGTTTGAAAAAGGAGATGAAGATCATACAATTATGAAGATAGTTATCGAAGGTATGAGAGATGATAAGAAGCTACGTTATACTTATGATATGCTTGATAAGTACGATAGAGAGAAGGGCATTTTGTCTATAGCAAGAACAACAGGATACACTTGTACAGCTGTAGCTCAAATTTTACTTAAGGGAAAATTCAAAGAAAAAGGAATCATTCCTCCAGAACTTTTAGGAAAACATTCAGAAGTCTATCACCAAGTTATTGAATACTTGCAGAAGAGAAATGTGATATTTAAGGAGACTATCGAAGAACTGTAAAACCAAAATAGTATGCCAGCAGCTGTTCAATATATCCAAATATCTAGATCTTGAGTTAATTCATTGAGCTCACTATATTCTTTGTCTGTAATTAGAAAATTAGTTGCTCCAATATTACTCTTGACTTGTTCAATACTCTTTGCACCAGGAATAGGTATGATATTATCATTTTTCAAAATCCAATTCAAAGCAATTTGTGCTATACTAGCTTCGTATTTTTCAGCAAGAATTTCCATAAAATCTAACAAAGGTTTAGCCATAACGAAATTTTCTTTAGTTTGGAATAATGGTAAATTATTTCTAAAGTCATTTTCTTCAAACTTACTTTTCTCATTGTATCTTCCAGTTAAGAACCCACTCTCTAAGGGACCCCAAGCTGTAACTTGTATCTCGTTCTTGTGTGAGAAAGGTAAAATCTCTCTTTCAATACTTCTGCTAATTAAACTATAGCTAAGTTGATTGGTAATTATATCTCCATTTTTGAGATACTTCTGTAATTCCTCAACTAAGGGATTGTGATAATTTGAAACACCAACATAGCGTATTTTTCCTTCTTCTAGTAACTCGTCTATAGCTTTTGCACTATCCTCTTCTAGATAATAACACCAAGGCCAATGTAGAAGAAATACATCTATATAATCTGTTTGAAGTCTTTCTAGACTTTGATCACATGCCCTTTTTAATTCTTTATACCCAAGGTGTGGAGGAGCAGCTTTTGTCTCAATAATAACATCCTCACGATCTCCTCTCTCTTTGATTATATCTCCAATATACTTTTCACTTAGTCCTCGAGCATACTCTTCAGCAGTATCAATGAAATTTATTCCATTATCAAGGGCATAGTTAAGAATTTTCTTTATTTCATTAAAGTCCTGAATACCTTTAGTTGGATGACCAAATTGTAGAGTTCCTAGCCCAATCTCTGATGCTTCTATATCTGATTTTCCAAATTGCACTTTTTTCATACTATTTCAGCAAAATAAGACAAAAGACACTTTTAAGTCTATTGTAGATGCTTGCTATTGATTGATTGTAAGAATAAATTCACATGTTTCTGAACCACTTAATATAGATTGTTTCAATTCAACGTCTATCTGTTTCTCAAGCGCAGCTTCAAAGAATTGTTTATGAAATTCAGCAGAACACTGACAATATATCTCATTCTTGAAAGGTATTTCAGATTGCTTTACTTGCCCACAAAAGCACCTATTGAAAATTCCGATGATAGTGTTTGCATCCTTAAGCTTGTATTCTATTTCTCCTTCTTTAACTTCATATGTACTAGCAATTTCCAGAAATTCTTCCATAGACTTAGATTCATTCATCAATCGTTTTGCAGTTTTTCTCATCCCCTGTCCGCAGCATTTCTGACCGCATTGTTTCATAATATCTATAGCTTTTTCTCTCCCTACTCCATCTTCCA
>JAEOTE010000104.1 GCA_016839945.1 Candidatus Heimdallarchaeota archaeon
CTATGGAAGTGAAGAAGGAGGAGCTTATTACCAAATTAATGTATACGATGATCAAACAGATTTTTATACATATCACATAGGTTGGGGAATAATGGATATATATGAGATGTATCTATTCTATCAATGATTTCCCCTTTTTCTTTTTTATTTTTAATTTTTTTAGATGAGAAACTTTTATTTGATAATCTTTATTTATTTAATCTCCCATTATTTAAGATATGAAATGGGAAGTTGCTAAGAACAAATATCCAGAAGAGTTATATGAAACCTTAAAACAACTTTGCGAGGAGTTCAACACATCTGTTAATAAGGAAAAAAGACTTTTGACATTCTTCTGTAATTGGTGTTATAAGACTAAAGGTTCACTTTGTTTTCCATGTGTAGATATGAAGAGAATATATCAAGAGAAATATAATACAAATTTAGAGCAAATTCTATCTAAATATAACTAATTCATCACCTTCTTCATTATTACCCAAAGAGATAGTGAAGAACTAGTATTACCCTAATGTTATTACTGTATTAATCTGGTTTTAAGATAAAGCTTTGATTTTTGACATAGGTGTTTAGCCATGGCTCCAAAGAAAAAGAGTAAAGGTCAAACTAAAATTAAAGAAGAATTAAAAGTAGCAAACCAACCTCCGGGAGTAAAATTCTATTCACTTGTAGATGTTGTCAATACAGAACGTATCTTGACAGAAGTTGAACAAGGTAATCTAATTTTCCTAAATATTGGTAGAATTATATCTTTTCCTGACAGAAAAAAAGAGTTCCTTCAATCTCTCAAAGAAAGTTCAGCTCAATTACATGCTACATTAAGAATGGTTTCAGAAGAAACAATTATGGTTGCTCCCCAATCTGTGCCAATCGAAATAAGATCTTTAACTCCTGTAAAAATGAAAGATATTCAACAAGGAGAAGTAGAAGAATAGAATTCTAAACTTATCCTTCAATTTCTGTTTTTATTAGTTCTTTAGCCTTTTCAAGAATTGATGGTATAGTGTCAGTTAGAGGACCACCACCTATTGCAAGATTACCTTTCCCACCACCTGAACCACCTGCAATTTCTGATAATTCTCTAATTATTTCAGAAATATTAATATCTAGTGCTGGACTTTTAGTACCAACAATAATCAACTTATTTTCGAAAGTAGAGACTAAAATGCATACTCCTTTCTCATAACTCTTAACAGCTTCAGAAGCTTGGAAAATAAGCTCTTTCTGATTACCACTTGTCTCCATTAAGATTGCAAAAGTATCTTTGATTTTTTCGGGTTCTATCTTAGATGGAGCATACTGTAATTCAGCAATTTTCTTATTAAGTGATTCAATTGTTTTCTTCTGTTCCTTCCATTCCTTGAAAAATCTTTGAGCAGTTTTTGGTAAAATCTTAGGTTCTACACTCAAAATTGAAGCTGAATCATGAAGAATTGTATCTTGTTTTTGAATATATTTTAAAGCAGTTTCACCTGCTAGTATCTCTATTCTTACTACTCCATCTTGAATACGTTCACTACTGACAAGTTTGATGAAGCCAACGTCACCTGTTTTATCTAGATGTGTTCCACCACAAGCTTCTATATCCCAGTCACTGATAGAAACAATATGTAATGACTTACCAGGTACAACTCCACCTTGATATATCTGGAATCCATATTCTTTTTCAGCTTCATCTCTGTCTTTGTCTTCTTTATCAATTGTTCTATTTTCAAGGACAACTCGATTAGCTTTGAGTTCTATTTGTTGTAATTCCTCAAATGAAATTGATTTATAATGAGTAACATCTAACCTCGCTTTTTCTTCTGTCTTTTCAGCACCTGCTTGCCAGATATGTTCTCCTAAGACTTTTCTAGCTGCATTATTAACAACATGAACTGCAGTATGATGTCTCATAATCGTCATTCTTCTTTTTCCATCTATAATACCTTTAACTGCTGATCCTGCTTTAATATCACAATCTTCTTTTATTTCATGTACAATGGTTGAACCTTTTTTGAAAACATTAATGACATGAAACTCTTGATTTCCATAAACTAACAAACCAGTGTCGTATATTTGACCTCCACCCATTGGATAGAAGAGAGTCTTTTCTAAGATCAAATACTTGTTGTTAACATTTTCTAAAACTTTGGACTCAAATTCAGTTTGGTAAACATCATCATAAAAGAGTGGATAGGTTGTGTATTCTTTTTCTAATTTGATGTCAATTTCTTCTTTTCCATCTTTACGTTTTGCTGCTTGTTTCGCAAAATATACTTCCATTTTGATGTAAAAGTCATCTGGAACTTCAACATCAATCTCTCTTTCTCTTGCTAGTTCTTTAACCATCAATGGGTTTATTCCATTGTTCTGATAAAGATCTACTAGTGTTTTAAAACTAAATTCAGTCTTTTTCTGTAAAAGTTGGTTTACTATATTTCTACCAGTCTTCTTTGTTTCTTCGTATCGTTTTACCTCAATATCAATTATCTTATGAATATCGTCCATATGCTCTTTGACTCTAGGATACGATGTTGAAAGATGGTCAATTTGTAGATCAAATAATTTTGTGAGAGAAAATTCTAGACTGTAAAGTTCCTTTAATGAGATTATCCTCCTAAGGAGTACTCTAAGATTATAACCCCCACCAACATTTGAAGGGATAGCGCCATCAGCAATGGTCATTGAGAGTGTTCTTGCGTGATCAGTTATTGCATAAATTGCTTCTTGAGGACCTAATTCTTCTAACATCTGTTCAAAGGATAATCCTAGCTGTTTTGCTAATTTCTTTCTTTCTTCTCTAAGATCCTTTACTTCTTCCACTGCAAGAAGTCCTGATAATCTCGCATATTCTACCAATAGTTTATGGTCTGCCTTGTATCCATTTTCTTTTTGTAAATATTCTACAGCTTTAGGAAATATTGCTTCATATATAGTAGGAGTTCCTTGAGAGAACCAAGACACTCTTTCCAATCCCCATCCTACATCTATGACTTGCATATCTAATTTCTTAACAGCTCCATTATCAAAACCATAAGCAATGAAAACATTGTTAACTAATTCTGTTCCATAAGCCATTGCTTCTAAATTAGGACCAAAATTACCTCCACCTGACCAGATACCCTCTACATATGTTATTTCTTCTGGTTTAAGACCAAGTTCTCCAGTTAGATATTTGAAATTTAATTCCAAACATTTGTCCATCCAATAACCATCTGTTAATGTTTTGGAATTGAATGAATGTTGCCCAAACATTACAAAACTTGTAAGATGTCTAGCAGTTTTACCTATATTGTCTATATCTGAGAATTCCCCTCCTGTTCTTATACACATCTGTGGAACTACTAATGGATTAGCGGGAGGATCTATTATGCCTTCTAAAACCCACGGTTGGAAATCAGCAATTGATGCAATAGTAAAATCCATATCAGGTCTCCATCTTGCAACAACTGGATAATCCTTTATAGCAGTATGATCATTCTTTACAAAGTAATCAGTTAAGCTGTTTAATGTAGCATCGAAATCCAAGTTTTTCCCTTTCTTACCCAAGAATTGATATCCACCTGCACAACGGGTATCTCCACAGTTTTCCTTATCTGGAATCAGAGTCCAGTAGTTATGACCACAAGAAGGACAAAGTTTTCTGATGAATCCCATTTCTTTGAAGAGTTTAACTTCATAGTCTTCTTTCTTAAATCGTTTCTTTAGTTCTTCTTTGGATATAGACATTGTAACTCTAAAAACAAGATTTTGCTAAAATATAAAAATCTGTTTAATAAAAAGCAATACTATCCAATATTCTTTTAAGAGTAAGAAAAAGTGTTTGGTCATGGTAAAGATTGAGATTAAAGAACTAAAAGGAGAAGAACTTGAGCCAGCTATTGATTTAGCATTTTATGCATTCTTTCCTACACCTGGTTCTGTTGATAGACTAAAAGAAAAAATCCAATATTTTACTGAAGATACCGCATATGTTCTTTATGAAGATGATGTACCTGTTTCAGCATTGGTATGTAAGCCAATACTCCAAAACGTAAGAGGAGTAGTAAAACCAATGTGTGGTGTCCAAAACGTTGCTACAAGCCCAGAAGCAAGAAGGAAAGGGTATGCAAAGAAAATCATGTTTAAAGCATTTGATTATATGAAATTTCATAAACAAGTTTTTTCCACATTATATCCTTTCAAGGAATCATTTTATGAAAAAATGGGATATATTTCCTTTCCACAAATAAGAACAGCTGAATTTACACCCACTAGTTTGGAACCTTTACTTTCTATGAATATCAGTGGAACTGTAAAAAGAATGCAGATTAATGAAGGTTATGAGATTTATAGAACTTTCCTTCATGAAATGAGAAAAAACCTTCATGGTATGGGAGTTAAAATGGAGGCTGAATTGAAAAGAATCAAAGATGAAGCGCAATATTGGTTAGCTGTTGCTAAAGACAATGAAGAGGTTCTAGGGATATTAACTTACAAAATAACTGGATTCTGGAAAGAAATTAAAGTTAGGGATTTTTATTACAAAAACTCTCAAGGTAAATATCTCCTTTTGAAATGGCTTGCATCACATTCAGATCAAATAAAAGAAGTTCATCTTCCTATTCGACCTGATGAATTCCCAGAAACTTGGGTATATGATACTCTTTGGGGAACAAAGGGGAAGATAAAAAGTAGGGATTGGGTTCCTTGTCCAATGGGGAGAGTTACAATTGTAGATAGCTTAAATGGACTTAATGTTGGTTCTGGAAAGATATCAATAAAAATTGAAGACGAATATTGTTCATGGAATAATGGAAATTTCTTGTTTGAAAGTAAAGATGGAATTCTCCATGTTGAAGAAACAGATAACTATGATTGTGAATTAACTATTCAAGGATTCTCTGCTATTATATATGGGTGTTATAATTTAGATGATTTTCAATTTAGAGGATGGGGTGTTCTTTCAGAGGATACAAAAGCTAAAATTAAACAATTATTCCCTGTAGCATATCCATATTTACATGTAGATTTTTGAAGAAATTTTTCTTTCTTCTTTTGTTATTTTAAAAAAAATCTTGTACTTGAGGTGTAGAATCTGGATAAAAATCTCTGATATTCTTTGTGATATCTATTGCGATTTGACCTGTTTTACCATGAACTGAAAAAGGCATTCTGCTAACTCTTCTAGTATCCATTGTAACTTTACGATCTATTCTTGGATATCTATACAAGAGAATTTGACTTGAGAAATATTTTCTTAATTTTGTGTTTTCTGGTATAAGAATGTTATATTGATTATGATCAAAATTATCGATCTCTTTGATTCTTCGTAAAATCCTCTTTGCTTTGTTCTCAGTTAAACCAAATTCATTGAGTCTCTCTAATTCTTCCTCTAATTCCTTACGTGAGAAATTTTCTAAATCCTCTCCATGACAGTATGGACATTTAATTTGATATTGCTTTAAACTAGATTCTATTTTGTCAAAACTCATTCCTTTAACTTCTTTTCCAATTGTTTCACTTAGTATCTCATAAGCTTTCATTTTTGAATTACAATTTCTACATTGAAGCAGAGGATTAACTGGATTAAGCAATGAGGGAAGAAATGATTTTTCTAAATACGATTTAGCCACCAAAGCATATATTCTGTTTCGTAATGGTTTTGCTTCATTTGGAATCTCTTCGATAGATTGTGTTCTCTTCTTATCATGGACAAACGTAAGATAATCTAATATTGCTAGTCTTTGAGGTTGATCAAAATTTCTAGTTATTTCATCTAAAATCCAAGCATGTACTCCTCTTCTACCTGAATAAAACCAAATGACTTCTTTAAAACCAAAATCCTCTTTCATTGTTTTATCAATAAAAACTGCAGCATCTTGAACAAGAGACCAGCAATCCTTGCAAAAAACATCACCTTTACATCCACAAGTTCTTACACCTACATATTTCCCATCTTCATTATATGCATCATATTCGTCAATATCAATATCAAAAATAAATTCTCTATATTTCCATTTTATTTTTTGAATTGGAAAATCCTTTGAAGGAGGTGTTTCATAAACAGCTCCAACATAAGCATGTTTTACTGAATTCTTTATCATAAAATCAAGCATATTTTTTGGTTTATGAAAAGAAATATTTCGTACAAATCTATCCTCCCCAACAACAAATCCAAATTCTCTATTATGAAAGTCAGTTTTATCAATAAGAGAAGTAAATCGATCCAAAGGGAAATGATCTTCATAGTACTTAGATATAGTCTCAGGCTTTAATTTCTTCATCATTAATATTTTCCTCCTCTGATGTTTCATCATCAGATTTATCATCAGATTTTTTACCAAAGAACTTCTTGTATGCTTGACGTGAATAATTTAGCATATGGTTAATTCTTCTACCTCTAACATTCCATCCTGTATAGAGAGTGAAAAATCTTGCACATGCTGATTGAAAACGTTGATTTATAATAAGTCTTGAAATATCATCAATTGCTTTATCAATAATACTTTCACTTTTATCTTTAAAACGGATTTTTATATCTTCGACTATGTCTTCTAGTTTCTTATGAGCCCAATAGCAATAATATGCATTAATGCAAGTTTTGCAGCTTGGTGGAGAATAGTCAATACCTCCTCCTTCAATTCCATATATGTGTCTGATTTGGTAACCAATTCTCTGAACAAATTCTTCATATGTCATGCCTACATTATCGACTGAATTCTCGTACCAAAATTTATACTGGTCATTAATTTTCATACCAGCCCTTTTAAGAAATGTGCCAACTTGCCAGTTTTCTGCATGAGATAAATGGCCTTCTGACTGTAAAACTCTAACTAGTTCGAGGATACATGGGGGGTAGCTTTCTGGCTTTGTGAATATAGCTTCACCTTCCTCAATTCCTAATCTTGAGAAATCACCTGCCACTCTAGCAGATCTTGCAATCTCTGTGATTTTATCTTTTATAGGCTTAATAGTTTCCTCCAAATCAGTAATTCTTTCTATGATCTCCTTAGATTTTTCTAAGATAGAAATAAATTGCTTCTCAAACTCTCTCTTTACTACTAATCTTATATCTGCCAATCTAACTATTGCCCACCCTTGATAAAGAAGGGCTTTTTTAGCTGCTATAATGGGTGAGATTTTGTGAAATCTAATTGCTACTCTTTTATCGAGATCTTTAACAGTTGTACCAAATTTGCTCCTTTCATACCGACTAGGCTTTGTAGGTGTATCTGCTAAGTGGAACCTCTCATAAAAATCAAAATTAAAATCTTGATTCAGAGTATTTATGGTCTTGATATTTTTTTCTCCATAAAGGTCCTTTAACACATTTATTTTTTCATCAAAATCAGAGCTACTTACAAAACGAAATTCAAAAAGATCACCTTCAACCTCTTTAAGCCAAGATGCTAAACGAGGATCTTTAGAAACTGCTAAACGTAGGAGAAAATGACCACCAATTTCCTCAACTTTAGTTTTAAACCATTCATCTTCAGTAATCCATGTAGGTCTATTTATTATCCAAAGATCTTGAGATAAAAATCTTTCAAGTCGTTTCTCTGCAAAACTGTACCAACTATCTACCTCTATTGTAATATCACCTGGATCTTTAAGAATATACCAATCTGGAAGTTCGAAAGACATAAATTTTTCCTTTAAAGTTGTTACACTTAAACATATTATTAAAAAAACTGTGTTAAAGTTTTTTGGTTGTCAGTTATTTTTAGAAGATTAGAAATTTTAACACCCAACAATCTAATTTGAAAAGGTTTCTTGTCTTTAAATTCTTCCAATAACATATTTACAACCTCTTTAACTTGCTTTTTAGACATAACATGACAAGAAAGAGAATAGCTTCTAGTAAAAGTTTCAAAATCTTGAAAACGAATTTTCAATGTTATTGTTCGAAAATTCATATTTTTCTTCTTAGCTTTTGTTACTATAGTTTCAATAGAAGAGTCAATTAGAACATCAATATCTTTCCAATCCTTTGGACGATTGAAAAATGTTCTTTCTTCACTAATAGATTTTATTTCTCTGCTATTGAATTTATCATCCGTATTTTCTGTATTATAACCGTTAACTAATTTCCATGTTTTAAGTCCAGTTTTTCCAAATTTTTGATGTGCAAGCTGATAAGGAATCATTGCTAAATCTCCACAAGTTGTAATATTGTTATCATGGAAAATTTTGGAACTCTTTTTGCCTATCCCTGGAATTATTGTTATTTCTAATGGTGATAAAAATTCTGAAATTTTCAAAGGTTTTACGACAACCAAACCATTTGGTTTATCAGTGTCACTCCCTATTTTTGCGAGAATTTTATTAGGCGCTATTCCAATAGAACTTGTGAGTTTTTCACTTGCATAAATGTCATCTTTTAGTTCAATTGCTAATTGCTTAGCTTCTTCATAATCAGATACAATATCAGTTAAATCCAAATAAGCTTCATCGTTACCCGCTACTTTCATTATTGGTGAATAATGTTTCAAAATATTCATTATTCTTTTTGATACTTCGGAATATAACCTAAAAGACCCTCTAACCATTGTTAAATTAGGACATAATTTTAACGCTTGAGAAATAGACATGCCTGAATGAATGCCATATTCTCTAGCTTCGTAAGAACATGTACTTACTACACCTTGTTTTGTGTTTGGATTCCCTCCTACAACAATGGGTAATCCTGCTAATGAAGGATTTTCTCTTATTTCAACAGCTGCAAAAAAAGCATCCAAATCCATATAGAGAATTATAGAATCAAATGTGTGTTCTTTCTCTGAGAAATATGGTATTTGGTTAACAATTGCCATGTCAAGAGAAAATTGCCATTTAGCTATATAAACCCCCAAAAAAAGATATAAAGAAGAGAAATTACTTTCTCTTTTTTTGTAGAATAATTAATGTAACAAGAGCAAATATGGTAAGTAAAGGTATAGCAATGTAGGTTGTAAACTCAGGAGTTAAAGGTGTTCCTGGAGTTGGTGTATCTATTATAAAATCATCATTACAATTATCAGTATCTTGGTTTGCTGGACTTCTCTGAAGGGTTTCATCTTCTCCTGTAGATCCTCCGCTCCAAGATGTTACTCCTCCAACTGATCCTGATCCCCAAGCAACAGCATCTTTTAGATTATCATCTGGATCTCTTAGTATTATAACGTCTCCAGAATTAGCAAGTTGAAGATCACCTAATCCATAATCTGCTGCTGAAACTGTTATACCTAATGCTCCCATCTCACTTACGTACGTTGCACTATCCTGAGCAAAGATGAGTAAAGCTCCCGCATCTATTTGTGCGTTTTCTGGAATGGTATAGACATCTGCATTATCTTCAAGTTTCCAATTTTCTATATATACATCAAAACTAAAAGCATTGTACAATTCAACGAATTCTCCATTTGGTTCCGTATCAGCATCATATCTTATTTCTGAAATTAATAATAACCAATCAGCGGTGTTGATTATATTCACTTTCTTCTCAATTTCTATTGGATCTCCAACGGTTGGTGTTCCAATTACCTTCACAGTATGAATTCCATCACTATATCCTGTAGTGTCTATAGTTGTACTTTCTAATCCTAATGGATCTGGCCAAGTAGCAATACTTACTGAATCAATAAACAATTCTCCTAATGTGTAAGTGTTAATTGCAAAATTAGCTTGGAATTCAAAACTTCCATCTGCAATACCACCGGGTTTTGGTGATACGAGAGACACAGGTTGAGTAAAACCAACAGGAGTTTCACTATTTGCCCAATCGAAGTCAAAAACAGTCTTGAAAAATGCAGCTACGTTAGCATTTTTTACTATAGCTCCAGCTTCTCTATTGTTCACAACAGAGTTATTAGACCAATTAATACTTGATACTTGTACAACTTCATTGTCAACAGAAACATACTTGTTGTGACAGTGTCCTAAACCTTTGAAGAATTTAACCTGAATTCCGTGATTGATGAGTGTCTCTGTAACATTTTCATTTGCTACACCTGGTTCAGGTATTAAAACTCTAATCGAAACTCCCCTTAAAGCTGCATCCAAAACATCATCCAACAGATCACAATCAAATTTCATATATTGAAGTTCAAGATCTATAGAAGTGGTTGCATTTTGAATAAGGCTGGATAGAAGTTCATAGCTATTATTAGGTGAAAATATTGGTGTTACTTCTGCATACTCAATGAAGTTTGCTGTACTGAAAGGGTGAGTATATGTTCCTGAAGTTTCATTGGCTTGAAGATAACCAACATGAGCTCCTGGAGTATAAGGTGTTGAACGATATAATCCATCATCAAGAAAAACATTTTCAAAGTGTGCTGCGATAGTTGAATCATTGAATGCTAATCCCATTTCCCTGTTAGTTCTAGCTTCTGGTGCTTGAGGAATACTCGAGGGAGCCCAGTTGCCAGAATAAACATAAGCAACTTGACTATCAACAATCCAGAATTTTGAGTGAGTAAATACAAACGCTACTTTATCAATCCAGTATACATCAATACCAGCAGCATCTAACCTGTATGCTGCTTCTTCAGTATAATCATCTTCATAGGAATTTACTCTATCTTCTGATAGTTGAATTACTACGTCAACACCTCGGTTATGAGCTCTTATTAACTCATTAACTAGAGGCTCACTAGACAAAGTGTATACTTCTAAATAAAAAGAAGTTTTAGCTGATTTTATTGAATCCATAACTACTTTGTATGCGGTATCTGGACCAACAAATGCTGTTATGTTTGTAGTTCCTTTGTAAGTAGTAGAAGAAGTAGGTACGATTTTTTCATCAAAAACTGGTAAATCTTCTGCTTGAGCTAAGTTTTCACTTATATATGTACTGAAAATAGGTAACAGCAGTATAAACACAAAAAGTGTTGTTAATTTTTTATTGTTCATATTATATTAGAGAAAAAATCATTAATAAATATCTATCGTAAAAGCAAGAATTAGTTGATTTTTACTTATCTTTGAGGATAGAAACAGCTTTAACTACATCTGGTGGAGTATTAGGCCTTTTTACAACTCTTTTAAGTTGCTTGAGATATTGATTATACTCCTTTTCGCTGATTTCCAAAGAAGTTATTATCTCTTCTTTTGACAATTGTTCAACATTGGGGATGTCAACCACTTCTGATGCAAAATTCATTGGAGACATTTTTTCAGCTTCTAAATCTCTTGGGTCTCCCCAAAATTGTTTTAAGAAGGAAATATCTTCTTCTTTTGCCCCCCATACAAAAATATACAGTTTATTATCTCTTATTTTCTCAGTTATTGCTATCCTATTTTTGACAAATACAAAATAACCCTCTCCTGTGTCCTGTTGAATTGTTTGTGTATTATAATGATTTGCAATTTCTTGAAGTTGGTTTAAGGATTTTTGATTGTCAATAGGTCCAAAAATAGCTTTCATAATATTTTACTATTGAAAGTATAATAAAATTGTTTCGATGAAAAAACTTCTTTGGGTAGATAGTCTCCTATGTTTTATGAAAATTGAAAAATTTGTCAACTTTTACTACTATATTATCTGGTTCAGGTTGCACTACTGACATATTCTGTTTTAGCCATATAGGTAAATGTTTTTTGTAATAAAATCTAGCAAAACGATAATCCATTAAGACAATGACTGCAAAATCTTCTAGGCTTCTTATCGGTCTTCCTGCAGCTTGAGAAGCTCTTGTTAATGCGGGAATATTATATCCGTATTCTCTTCCTTTGGTGGGAAATTGACTTTCAAGATATTCAATACTTGCATCTATTGTTGGACAAGGTTTAGCATAAGGAATCCCCACAATAATAACAGTGTGCATTTCACCTGAGGGATAATCACTCCCTTCAGACGATCTTCCACCTAAAACAGATATTAAAACTCCACCTGATTTCTTGGATTCGTTCTTGAATTTATTTACTAGTTTATCATTTTCAAGAGATGTCATTCCTTGATGAGCTATAAAAAGTGGTTTTGGTATCATTCTTTCTAAACCCATCTCTAACAAGCTAGACATTACAGAGTAACTAGCACAAAAGATACCAACATTCTTAGGAGTAGTTTCAACAACTCCTTGGATGAGCTCAAGCATTTTTGAGTAATTAGCTGGAACTCTGTCTTCTAATTTTGATGATAGTTTGTCAACTACTAAAGTAATGTGATTCTCTTCTTTATAGGGTGAAGGTAGAGCACTACTCTCTACTTTATTTGGATTCATTCCAACTAATGATATGTAGGCTTCAATAGGATCTAATGTACCTGAAGCAGATACAGAACAATGGACATTAGTAAGTAATTCTTCTGTTACTGATCTTGGGTCAAGACAAAGTGTAAGTAATTTCGGAACTGGAGCACCTCTTTGTGTTAATATTTTTGTAACAAAGTGTGCATAATCATTTCTGTTTTTTGTTTTAGTGAAAGTAGTAAGATATCTAGCTACAATTGAAATATAAGAAAAAGGAGCTCTATTTTGTTTTATTAGCTCTCTTTTAATTTGTTCACCTATCTTAACTATAGATTTTACTAACTCTGAATCGATTGTGAGATGAGATCTTTTTTCTACTTTCTTTATGAAATCCTTTGGTTCGATTCTCATTTCATCATCATTAGCTAAATCAAAAGCTTCTTTTGTTAAAACTTCCTCTAAAGCCTCCAATAAATCAAAAACCTCACCCATTTTGTATTTAGTAGCTTCAGTTTGAGCGTTGCTTATAGTAGAATTTGATAAAGTGGCACTACTTATATCCACAGCTGTAGATGGAAGATTGTGAGCTTCATCAATTACCAGAATAATCTCAGATAATTCTTTTTCAAGACTTGTCAAAAAAGTGTTCTGAATTCGAGGATTGAAGATATATTGATAACTGCATGCAACTACATCAACTTTTGATAGTAATCTTGTTGATAGCTCTAAAGGACAAACCTCTAGAGATTTACCAATTTCTAAAAGCTCATCACTGTCTAGTACTTTTCCTTCAGTTGTTTTTTTTACTTTTTCAATTATTTTTTTATCAGATAATCTTGTAAAGAATTTACACTTTCTTTCCTCTTTCAAGAAGTTACAGATTTCTGAAGCATTCCCTGAATCAAATGCGAATTTTTTTACTAATGGATGTAAACAAATTTCTCTTCTACCACGCAAAGCAATTCCTGATACTGGGGTAAGTTGTTTAATCATTTCAAGTTCTGAAATAACTCTGCTCATTTGTTGATGAGTTCTACAACAATAAACTATAGTTTTCTTTTTCTTCTTAATTATGGGTAAAAGAGATGCAAGAATTGCTATTGTCTTACCAACACCATTAGCAGCTTGTATAATGCTGTGATTTCCTTTATTACTAGCTGAATTTATATTCTTAATAATTTCATCTTGTAGAGGTCTTACTTCAATATATGGGAAATATTTTTGCCAAGGTTCTTTTGTTTCATCAATAAGAGTCTCTTTACTCTTAATTTTCTTCTCTTTAACGATTTGTTTTACTTTTTTAGAACCAACAGTACTTTTGATTGTGTAACCACACTTAGTGCAATTTAAGCTATGGATACTTGGAACAAGTATTTTACCACAGTTAGGACAAAAAGTAAAATCTTGTGAACTTTCAACCTTTTCTTCTCTATTATTTGCACTCATTGGTTCTTGCATCAGTCAAAGAGAAGCAATATAAGCTTTGTTAAGGGGGTATACTGAAATTAATAAAAGTGTTTTAGAGAGTTTAACTATAAAATTTCAAGGTTTTGGGTGTTTTTAACACACTGAAAGTAATTATATAAAATATTAAACTTAAATATTACTTCCTACTAAGTAAATATAGCGGAGTTGTTAGCAAACTTAACCAAAAAAATCCAGCAATGTTTAAATACAACAGAAAGACATGAAACAATTCAAGGGTTTCATCTTTAAGGGGTTAAAAAAATACGAATCTTTCTGGTAACATTGCTTAGAAAGAGACTATATCATCAAGTCTGGTTGGGACATGCTTAATGACTCAAGAAAATAAAAGACAAATAGACGAATTGATGGAAAATACTACCCTCCTATTGGAGACTATAGCTTCTGAAGTTATTCATTCTACAGAAAAAATTTATGGTTGCTATATCCCTGGTGAAGTTACTCCTAGTTTATTTGATTTTAAAGATCGAAGTTTCTTAGAAGATTTCAAAATGAATCTTGAAGTTATTACTAATATAGTTAAAACAAATATCTCAACTCTCCCTTATGAAAAATCTGATGAAGCTCTGATTCTAGCAAATCTACTTCTAGAAATGAATGAAGTTAATTTAGCTTCTGAAATGTATGAAAATCTACTAAAAGTAAACCCTGAGAATAAATTTGCTTGGACAAATTTAATGGCGGTATACATCAAACAAAACAATAATGAAAAAGCTATGGAATGTTATTTACATCTTCCTCCAGATTTTCTTGAGCATGCCGTTGCAGAAAAAAAAGATCATTCCCTTGATGTGTATAGAGTATTGAATGTAACAACAGCTTATCCTCTTCATTCATCAATTAGTTCATTAGGGGAACGAATTCAAGAATCAGGTGAAGAAAGACAAGAGTATGAACAAGAATTAAGAGAACTATATACTATGAAGGAATTTGTTAAAGGACAAGAAGCATTAGTAAATGGAAGTTATGATCAAGCTTTTGTTCAATTCTCTAGTCTTGTTGCTAAAATGCCAGATAGTCATCTTTTACTTTTCTTTATTGGAAAAGCAGCACTAAATGGTAAACATTATCTCATTGCAGAAGAGAATTTTAAGAAAGCAATTCAGATTAAAAATGATATCCCTGAGTATTGGAATGAGTTAGCTAATTGTTTTCTAGCTCAACTTAAGAATGATCAAGCTGTTAAATCTCTGAAAACAGCATTAACTTTAGATCCTAATTGCAAAGAGTGTTGGTCTTTAGCAGGAAAGGCAATTTCCACAATTGAATCACTAGAGGAATATGATTATTTCATTAAACAAATACAGTTGATGCCTTCAGCTGAAGCAATACTTGAATTTGTAACAGGATTAATTCAAAAGAAAAGATTTGAAAATGCTTTAGAAATTCTTCAAATAGGTGTATCGAAATTCCCAGAAGATTCACAGATACTAGAACATTTAGCATTAGTTTATGAAAGAATGGGAAGATTTGATGAAGCAATTTCTATATACGAAGATTTGCTTGTTTCTGGAAAATCAGTCCAAAAGTATCTCCAGAAAATTACTTCAATTTTAACAGTCTTGCATGATGATAAAAGACTCGTAAAGATACTGAAAATGGTTTCTTCATATTTACCTTGGGATGAAGCTGAACTTTGGAATAAGATAGGTGATCTCTTAATGAGAGCTAAAGATTATCTAGGAGCAAGCGAAGCATTTAGAAAAGTTGTTTCTTTTAACGCAGAAGATCCAAAGATACAATTCAACTTAGCTCTAGCTTATCAAGAATTAGCTTTATTTAAGAAAGCTGAAGAAACTTATAGGAAAGTAATGGAGTTAAATTCAAAAGACCATGCTGCACTAAATAACCTAGGAAATGTTCTAAAAGAGCTTAAGAGATATGATGAAGCAATTGAAGCATATCAAACAGCTATAGACATCGAACCAAAGAAAGCAATTTCTTGGGCTAATTTAGGAATTCTTTATGAAGAACTTAAACTAAGGAATGATGCTAAAGAATGCTATCACAAAGCAAAGGAAATTGCAATGAAAAACAAAGACTATAAATCAGCAGCAAAGTTTGAAGAATGGGAAAATTCGGTTTAATTAGATTTTTGTGAATTACATGCAATTTAGGGAAGACAAGTTCAAACAGAATTGGCAAGAAGCTCAAAAAAGCATCGCTAATTTTCTTGAAAAAAATAGTTTCATGGTTTGGGAAGAGAGGGCAATAGAAAACAGAAGAGTAGATATTTTAGCAAAACGATCATTCAATAACAAGGCTTACTATTTAGTTTTTGAAGTGAAACATTATGAGAAAATAACTCCAAATATAGAGGATAAATCACTAGAACAACTAGAAGATTATCTAAAGTTACTTGTTAATAGAGAACTAGAAAGAAAGACAAAAAAAAGTCTTTTAGAGAATTATCTTTTTGTTGGATATCTTGTATTATCAAAAGATTATGGAATATATTTAAATCGTAAGAAAAACTGGAGAAAAAAACAATATTTTTCAGATGATGAAGTCCTCAATGAAATTTGGAGAAGAAATGTCTTCTTGTTTTGTTCTTCTCAGGCACACATACAGTCTAACCTTGAATCCATCGGTTTTGCGTTTTATTCCCAATCAAAACTCTCTGATTTTTTTGAAAGTGGAATACAAAAACAATAAAAAATCCTATCGAAATATAATATTTGTAGATGAGTTCAAAGCTATCACAATATAAAGAGCATCTCTTCTCTGTACACATTATAGATGAAGGAGTGAGTGTACATAACGAAAAGTACGCAAATTTAGTGGATATAGATGATATACTCGTCTTTGGTTTTATATCAGCATTACATAGTTATACATTCTCTGTAGGTCAAGAAGAAGTTAAATCAATTGATTTTGGTTTAAGTAAATTTTTATTTGAACCACTTGATGATGGAAAATTAATCGTAGCAATAACAAAAGAAAGTTTTCCTAAGAGTGACGAAGAAGATTTCCTCAAAGGTATTAAGTTGCGTTACAGTCTTCTTACTGAAGCACTTTCTTTAGATTCGATTGACTCACTTCTTGACATTAAAGAAAGAGCTATTCCTTTAGATCTAGTAGTTGAAATAAGAAAAAAAGGTATAAAACAACAGAAGAAAGACAATGGAATTCAAGCTGAAATACCACAAATTTCAATTCCTGAAGTGACGATTGAAGAATTTTATATTGAAAAAATAATGAATGAGGAAGTTTTGACTGAAAATAGATTAAATAGTATTAGAAAATCTCTTAGTAGCTTTTTTTTGGGGTACAAATATCTAGTTGCAGGATTGTTTGTTATTGTTAAGGAGGATCAATTAACGTCTTTTGTTTTTAGTAGAAAGAAAGTTGATGAGATATTTCCATTAATTCAAGAAATCTTAAAGGATAAAAGTATTGTTGATACAGAATTAACTCAAGAAACAAAACAAATAAACAAAGCTCAAATAGAAGATCAAGAAATTTGGACTTTAACATATGGTTCTACTAAAATTGCTGCTAGAGCAATTTTCTTTGGATTATCCTCAAGAGAATTAAATGAAATGATTCCTCATCTGAGTAGAATACTGTATTTTGTTAATAAAATGATATAATTATATACCTTCGATAGAAACGACAAAATTGATATAGTATAAGTTTCACAACATAGCGTAGAGAACTGGTGGGATATATGAGCCTATCTGGACAACAAATTGAAGATATACTACATGAATTTGAAGCAAATACTGAAGGAATTTTAGGATGTTCAATAATTTATGCTAAAGATGCATTACTCTTAGCAGAATCATCACAAAAATTCGAACGTTTAGTTATACAATGGCTAAGCGAGAAAATGTTGTCTCTTGCAAAAGAGTCATTACAACAACTAATGAAAGAATATACCTTACTAAGTGTAACAATTGAAGAGAAGGATCATTTCGTTTATTTAAGACCAATTGGTGATGAATATTATGCTGTAATAATCGCTACCAAAGAAGAAAATAGAGGTCTATTAGAGCATAACATAAAAAGACTCTTACAACGCTTGGCACCAATGATGTTGAAATAATCTATACATTTGAGGTAGAAAATTTTGGATGTTACGAAACTTAAAGTACTGGCAAAGATGGCAAAAGGAGAAGAAGGACCTAATGTTAGGTTCCATTTCATATCTTCAAGTACAAACGAAGTTACTTGTTCCTGTTCTACATTAGAGGAATTGTATGAATGTATAATAAAGCTTGATCCTAAAACTATACAAAAACACGTTTGCTCAAGCGAAGAAATAGATAAATTTTCAAGCACAAGAGATCTTGCTTTCTATATCCATTACGTATTTGGTGATGCAGAACTTTCTATGAAAATATATAGCTTAGCTGAAAGTCTTGAAAAAAGTCCTGACAAACTAAAATTAGAGCTGGGTAATCTCCTTTTTACACGTCTTCTGAATTTTAGTGAAATATCCCTTATACCTGACTAAGTGAAAATCCCATATCTTTATTTTTTGAATTGATTATGTTTCGTTTTCATCTATTTTTTTATTTTTCCCCTTATCCTTTTTTCTCCGTCTAAAAACTCTACCTACTCCTGATTTTGTTTTAGAATAAGCTCCTCCAATTGCACCAGCTACTTTTTTAGTTGGTGAAATAATAACTTTCCTAGCAGTAGATTTTACACCTATTTTCACACCTTCTTTTATTATCATGTTAGCATAAATTTTCCAAGAATCTTCTCCTCTCTTTATTCTATCAATTCTCTCTACTAATTCATCAAAAGGAGGTAAAAATTCAAATCTATATAGAATTGGTGATGCATACTTCCTAAAGTTAACAGACCAAAGGTAACTTAATAAGAAGAAAGCTATCATAAGAGGAAGCAAAATGATAGCAAATTTATCTTTAAGTCCAACTAAATAATTTACAGAGAAAGATTCAGTAAATATCTCTGCAAAAATATCCTTATCTGATAATATTTGAAGATATGTCACATGATAACCCAGTATCAACCCCATTATACTCATTAGTACACCTAAGGGACCAATAGCTCTAGGTATCTTTAACAAACCCCATCGCTCTTCTTCCTCCACAACTATCTCTACTTTTTTCTTTCTCCTTCTCTTTCTCTTCTTTGTTTCTTCTTCACGTTCTTCTTGTAGACGAGTCTGATCTAATGCACTAGCTTCAATTCTCTTTACTTTCTTTCCATAATTGGAGACAGTGTAAAAAATGAAAAATAGAGCAACTAAAATACTCCCTACATTATCACTTGGGGGTTGTCCTCTAATTGTATATATTGTTAATTTCCACAAAGTAAAAGATGTAAAAATATAGAAAAACGCTAAGATTGTATAAAAAACATCATCTTTCTTTCCTAAAACAAATATAATTACGTTAACAAGAATAATAGCAATTATTGCAAAACAAGCAGTAAAAATAAGAAATGGATCTGAAGTATCAATCCCAAAATACATTAGGTAACCTCCCATTGCTGCATTTGCTAAAGATAAAATGAAAACAACTCCACCGAATAAAATTGATCCTTCATCAGCTTGTTTTCCAAGGAACATTACACTCCCTAATACCTTGCTTCCCCAAAAATTACGAGATATTGAGAATGTTATAAAAACTGATACTATAATCCATGCTAAATAACAAATTCCAGCAATGAAAGGGGAAATATCGAAATTCGCAACTATAGGAAGGTAATAAATAAGTGCAGAACCTCCTGCAGCTACAAGGAAAGCTGGTCCTACCCAATATTTAAAGGGATATCGAGAAAAAAATAAACCAAAAACGATGTATGTTACTGCAACTGCAAGTTCTACTCCAATTAGTATATAACCTACATCTATTGCTGCTAGCTCTTTTTCAATTAGATAAAAAACTGTAGAAGTAACAGAAATAAGAATAAATGCTATTGTATAGAAAATATATTTCTTACTGAAGAGAACCTTTAATCCACTTGTAAATATAGTTTTAATATATTGGTAAAAAGCTTTTTCTACATACGACATATGTATACCTAAAGTGTGCGTTAGATAAAAAAGTTTGCAATCTATTTGAATAAAACTTTTAAAAATTCTAATTTAAAAGAAATAGGTAAAGAAAATGTTTGAGAATCCTTTTCATTTATTTGACACATTTTTATTTGATGGAGATGGTGTTCTTTACAAAGAAAATAGTCCCTTGCCTGGAGCTATTGAATTACTAAGTCAATTAGAAAAATCAGGAAAGAAAATTCTTCTTCTAACTAATAATAGTACTAAAGTTCGTACCGATTATGTTCAAAAGTTATCTGATATGGGTATTGCTATTAAGAAAGAAGATATTCTTACTTCTTCGTATCTAACAGCAAAACATATCTCTGAAAAGAAACCTAATTCTCGCATCTATGTAATAGGTGAAGAAGGATTGAAGAAAGAACTTCAAAACCTAAATCTAGAAGTTGTAAACCCCAAAATAGAAACAAATAATGAAGAAATATTTGATTTTGACTTTGAAGGAATTGACTATGTTGTTACAGGAATGGATAGAAAACTGAATTATGTTAAAATGGCTAGAGCGATGAATCTTCTTAGAAAGAAGGATAAAACAGTAGAATTTATTGCTACTAATGCTGATATTTCCTTCCCTACAAACAATGGTCTCATTCCAGGTGGAGGGGCAATGATAACAGTTTTAGAAGAATTATCAGGTAGGAAAGTATCCAAAATAATTGGAAAACCTCAAGAAAAAATGTATTTGACCGCTTTGGAGATATCAAATACTCCTAAAGAGAAAGCAATTATGTTTGGTGATCGTTTACACACAGATATTTATGGTGCAAATCAAATTGGGATTACTTCATGTTTAGTTTTATCTGGAGTGACATCTCAGGAGGATTTAGAGGAACCGTCAGATGATCTATCTCCTGATATAATTATCAATGATTTACTAGATGTCTTAAAGCCTATTACTTAATAACTAAATATGATAATTTTTAGTTCTAAATGGTTAATGACACCTTACATTTTTATATCCCATTTTTCTTTCTTCATATGTGAAGTATCTTTCCCAAATTAGAAAAAAATCGATATGTGTTCTTCTAATAATCACATGTCTTTTCTCTTTCAACTCTTTTTCTTCGACGATTGCAGAATCTCAATATGAAAAATATAATAGAACATATGATGTCTTTGAGATTATCAAAGAGGGAAGTTTCAGAAACAGGATTCAAAAAGCAAACTATGACGAGGAATTTCGAATTATTGTTAAATTATCACATCCTCAACTCATAAACCACTTCAAAGAAGCAGGAAAGAATATTTGGGAATTTAACTCATACTCTGGCATTGCAATTACCTTGTCAAAGAAAGAGCTTCTAGAGAAATTACAATCTGGGTTTTTTACAGAAGTTTGGAGTAATTTCGAAATCAAAGCAGCATCATCTTACCTTTCTAGTAATTCTTTGAATTTATCCCAAACAGTTTGTAATTTTACAGAAAAAGTTTCAGCTCCTTCTTTATGGGATGATGGATTGTATGGCAATAACACACGCATTTCAATATTAGATACTGGAATAAAGATGTCTCATCCAGCATTAGCTGAAACTATGGAAGGAGAAAGTAGGATCTTAGCAACAAAAAACTTCTTTGATAATACAACAAATGTTGAAGATGATCATGGTCATGGAACTGAAGTTGCTGGTGTAATAGGAAGTAATGGTCTATATGGATACATGAGAGGAATAGCTCCCAATTGTTACTTTTTAATTGGCAAGGTTCTATCACATGAAGCTACTGGGTCAATTGAACTTCTAATCAAAGGTATCGACTGGTCTTTAGAGAATGATGCAGATGTAATTAATCTATCATTGGGTAAAGTGGTTTCTGATAGGAATGCTCCAGAGGTTGTAGCAGTTAACAATGCAGTAAAGCAAGGAGTTATTGTTTGTGTCTCAGCTGGAAATGCAAGAGGAATTCAAGAGTTAGGTTATAATGATTATCATACTTTGCTTAGTCCAGGTATTTCTACTCAAGCAATTACTGTAGGTGCGATTGATAACAATAACATGTTATATGATCTGAGTGGTGCAGGACCTGTTGTTCAGAATTATAATCAAACATCTTCTGAATTCATTTTTGATTCTATTGAAAATGAAGCAACTTGGTTGAAGCCAGATGTAGTAGCTCCTGGTGTGATGTTAAATACAACAGCATCAAATGGAGATAATACTAAAGTTGTCTCAGGGACAAGCTATTCAGCAGCTGTTGTCTCAGGAATTTGTTCGTTACTTATTCAAGATAATTCAGAAGCTAAACCTTCACTAGTCAAAGCTTCTTTTCTAGAAACATCAATAATTCAAACAATAGATTTTGTGTCACCTCTAGGAATATTTACTTCACATCCAATAGATCCTTCAATTCAAGGAGCTGGTTTGGTAAATGCTTTACAAGCTTTGAATTTCATAGAAGCCCCACCCAACTTGACTATATGGCCATCTAGAATTCCATTTACCGACAGTTATTTTTTCAGGAACAGAAAAAATTCCTTTTATATTCACTTATTTGTTAATAAAGCAGTTGTTGATTTTCATGTGGAAATACCTTCTTACTACTCACAAATATTTGATTTTTCTAATATTCCAACTGATCCTGATATCGGTCAATATGATATTCTAGTAACAATGAATACAGAAGATGATTTTATTGGTCTTCATACAGGATCTGTTTTGTTTAATTCAAACAATATTAGCACACCTCTAAGCTTAAGATATGAAACAATATTGCTGAGAGGCAGAAACTTAATCATCTGTAATGAGATTGGTGCTGAGAATTTATACTCACTTTATGGTACAGTGAGAAGTATAATTAAAGCATCAAAAATGGTGGGACTAGAACCTATTATTTATGTAAGAGATTCAGATATAAGAGAACTTAGTTCAAGAAATTTGAATGATTATGAAGCTATTACAATTATAAATCACAATAAATCAAATTTACACACACTCACAGATGAGGATTTTTCAGCTCTTTCTGATTATATACTACCTGATGGTGATTATAAAGGAGGTTCTTTGATAATACTTCCTTCAACGAACAGTGATCTTAATAGTTTGAATAATCTTCTAAATCCTTTTAACATCTCATATGAGACACTTGGTATTGTTAATGAAACAATTGATTTAGCTTCTATTTCACATATTTTAGTAGATGATCCAAATGAAATAGATGAAATATTCATTCCTTACCCACTAAATGTCTCAAAAGAGAATGATGCATTTAATTCTATAGCAAATAGATTTGTTTTCTCTGAAAATAGATATGATAATGGATCCTTAATTATTGCATGTAACAACATCGAAATGTTTCTTAGCTCTCCCTATATCTACTCTAATTCAGTTTACAATGAGTTATTACTTGCTTCAGGTTTTGGAGATAATTCTGATCTTTTAGAAAATATCTACACAACCTCGATAGGTTTTGGATTGAGTTTTGAGTATAATCTTTCATCCACTGAAATAAAGGAGAATGAAAATCTAGTTTTAAGAATTAACGCAAACAATTATTTCAAACCTCTTACTAACTGGGATTTCTATCTTTCACTTGAATTAGAAGAAGTCAAATTTCTGGAATATGCAAAATACACAGATTTTGAGAATGGTACATATGAATTCTCTTTTAGACCTATTGACCTCGATATAAAACCTGGAAAATATTATCTAGCTATTCGATCTTCTTCCAATAAAAACGAATGGGAAATCCATATTTTAGCAAGAGTATCATGGGGTCCTATTATTGTAGAACTCTCAATTTTAGTATGTATAGTTTTTCTTCTCACTTATAGGAAAAAGAAACCTAAGACGTAAGAATTTGATAAATATTCTTTCCATATTTTGAAAGTATATTCATAGCTAAAGCTAAACTAAAAATCTCATTTGAAGCTGCTAATGCTATAAATGATTCGAGATTTTGTAAGATAACAAAACCTTCAGTACCCTTAATAATGACTTGATCAAGGTCTCCACATTTTATTTGTCCTACAGTCTTCTGACCAGCTGCATTTAGTGCGGATGCTAAGGCTGACATTACGACTTGATCAGTTCCCTTTTCTGCAAAAAAAGCAAGCTCTTGACCTTCAGCACTTACAATTGCAATAGCTGCTAAATCACATTCTCTAGATATTTCTCGAAGAATACTTATTAACTCACTTTTCTTTTCTGAAGATAATTCTCTAATCATTAATTTGTAGAGAGTTTTAGAATTCTTAAACTTTCTCAAGAATATCTTAAATGAGAACATCCCTATGTTTCTCACATACAGGAGTCAAAACTTCTTCAGTTTGACCTTTATACTTGTATGCCCATTGATTATAAACAAAAGCTGGTTTTCCACATACAAAACATAATCTTTCATCAGTTAGAGGTATTTTCTTTCTAGGCATTCTGTTCCAATATTCTTTAAACTCTTCAAGACTATTATTATATTTTGTTTCAAGTTTTTTTGCATATTCATCATCCTTTGGTTTTTTCCCTAAAGAGTAAACAATATAACTCCAAACAGCAATATACAAAATATTCCCAAAAGATTTCAATGGAATAAAATGATACCCAGAAAGTTGAATTTTCCTTTCAGTTTTTCCAGGAGAGTATTCAACCATTACTTTTTTTCTATGCATACTATGCTGAAAATCAAGACTATATTTTTTTGAAATCCCTCCTATCCTTTTGCTTAATTCTCCAAATAGATAATCAATAGTTTGAGGGCTTCCTTTTCTATCGGATTCTAGAAATTTAAACTCTATAATTGGAAAAGTTATTTCTATGAAAGATTTGTTTACTGCAGCATTAGCTTTTCTAACAAGGTATTCATAAAGACCATTAGGAAATGTTAGATTCTTCTTTGCAGGATACATATAAGTCACTCTAAATATTGATATGATAAAAAAGAGTAAAACTTCCCTAAAAATTTAACGCATTCAATCAGTTTTCAATGTCTCTTCAACTAATTTGAGGAGTTTGTCTCTCCTATTCCCTATAAGAGAATTAAATGGTTCTCCATCCTTAAAGACTACAAATGTAGGAAGACTAGCTATCATGTATTTGTTTGCAAATTCTGGTTCCTCATCCATATTCATTCGTAGAAATCTCATCTGATTTTTGTGTTTTTCAAATAACTGCTCAAAATATGGTTCAATACTTCGGCATGGACCACACCAGGGAGCCCAAGTATCTACTATTATTGGTTTTTTCTCATCCTTAAGGATGTCAGTGAACTCTTTGTATGTAACGTTAGGTACTTTACCCATTCAAATCCCACTATTACTTTTAATCGAGATTTCAGATAACATATATTTATCTGTTCTCATTTATCTATCCGCAAAAACAATCTATTTTAAACTTATTGTTGATTTTGATAACTAATAAAACTTAAAGACCAAAAGAAGGAAAGTTTAAGTATTTTATAAGGAACTTTCTGAAGTAAGAAAATTATAGATTAATGAGACTAGTCTTTGGAAATTATTGACTAAGGTGATATTCAAAAAATGTCTTCTCGTATTTACGATTCAATCAAAGATAAGATTAAAGAAATCCTAAAAGAACATTATAATTTGGATACTGAGGTAGTATGGAATAAACCTCCATCTCCAAAAATGGGGGATATCAGTTTTCCTTTATTTAATATTGCAAAGATCCAAAAATCTACACCTGATGAAATAGGCAAGAGAATAATTGAAAAGTTATCCGTGCCAAAATACATAAACAAGCTTGAATTAAAAGATGGCTTTCTAAATATCTTCTTAGAGAAAAATTCTTTCGCAAAAAAAACTTTGTTAGAAACGATAAAACAACCAAATTATGGTCAAAATACATCAAAAGCATCTGAAAGAATAATAATAGAACATACATCTAGCAATCCAGTGGGACCATTACATATTGGAAATGTAAGAGGATCAGTTTTGGGTGATGTGCTTGGAAGATTATACAAATTCCAAGGTGCAGCAGTTAATGTTAGGTATTATATTAATGATTTAGGAAGACAAATTGCTCCATTAATAATAGGATATAACTTACTTATGGAAGAAAAAGTAAAACCTGATTCAAAGATAGATCTTTGGATAGGGAAAATCTATGCAATAGTGAATACATTTCTAGAGATTCAGCAACTTAAATATCAACTTAAAGTTTTAAACATCAAGATTAAAACAGAATCCAAATTATACGAATTAAATCCTGAAGATGTAAAAAAATATCTTTCTCATTTAGAAAACTCTAAAACTGAACAACAGGAAAAAGACAATTTAACTAAATGGCTTCAAAAATTAGAGAGAGTCAGCACATCTCTTCAGAAAAGATTACCTAAATTGTACTCGCTTTTATTCAACTTAGTGGAGGACAATATCGAAGATTTAAACAAATTAACAATAGAATATGTTATAAAATATCAAGAAGGAAAAGATGAGGAAATAGTTAGCAGTTTTAGGGAAGTATCTAGAGAAGCAATTTCTGGTCATGTTACAACATTGAATCTTTTCAATATATTCCATGATGACTTTGATTGGGAATCTGATGTGGCATGGTCAGGAGAAGTGACTCACATATTGAAAGAATTAGAACAGAATTCTGTTCTAAGACATGATGGACATGCAAGACTGCTAGCAAATGATAAAATAGCAACAAATTTTGGATTTAAGGAAAAATACAACATAAAATATGAAATTCCTGATTTAATAATTGTCAACTCTGAAGGCATAACTTTGTATCCTTGTAGAGATATTGCTTATCATTTACATAAATTAGATAAGTTTGATGCAACTTTTTGCTACAACGTAATTAGTAAACAGCAACAATTGGCACAATTAACAGTGCGCTTAGCTTTATACGCTCTAGGGAATCAAGATATTGCTGATAGGATATCACATTTTGATTACGAATATGTATCCTTAGTTGGTAGAAAAATGGCAGGGAGAGAATTCGAATATGTCACCCCAGATGAGTTATATGATGCTGTGAAAACTGAGGTTGATTTATTACTAAAAGAGAGAAATTATACAGAGGAAGAAAGTCAAGAAATTTCTAGAAAAGTATCAGCTAGTAGTGTTAAGTATTATATCCTAAAAATGGACCCACAAAAAGCAGTTGCTTTTGATGTAAAAAAAGCAGTAAGTCTTAATGAAAATACTGGACCATTTCTTCAATATTCATATGCAAGAGCACTTAATATCCTAAAGAAAGCAAAGGAAGAAAAAATAGATTTTCAAACTATACTTGATTCTGCTCAAGATCTAAAATTTGAAATCGAAAAGAAAGAAGAATGGGATCTGCTACAACTAATTGAAGAGCTTCCATCTATTATAGTTAAAGCTGTTGATTCCCTTCGTCCTGATTCTATTGCAAATTTCTCTTATTCATTAGCTTCTACTTTTCATAAATTCTATGATGTTTGTTCAGTCCTTAAAGCTGAAACTGAAGAGTTAAAGGCTACAAGAATGATTTTAGTATACTCAACAATTAAGTGTCTAGAAAGTTTATTCGAAATAATGGGTATAGACACATTAGAAAGAATGTAGAGGAAAAAGGATGAATAATGATTCAATGATTTATGGAGGATTCGATTTAACATTCATTGACATTGATGTCAAACCCTTAGACTCGAAATCTCATCAGTTAATAGAAACATTTCCTCCATTTAGATCACACCATACTAACACAGAAGTTAAATTATTTCCAGGAGGAAATGGTTTTAATCTTTGTAGAACTCTTGCTACACTCGGGAGAGAAGTCACTTTTGTAGGACCTTCTTCCTCTTTCTATGAAAAACTTGTTGATCAAAATAACATCGATGTTAACATTTTTCCTATAGAGGGAGTTGATGTCAATTATACCATTATTGTGAATTCATTAAAGGGAGAAATACAATTTAACTCCATAAATAATAACTTATCAACTGAACATCTTAATGATGAATTGATAGAAATTTATAGAAGAAGCTCATTAAAATCAATAAGTAATATTGCATTGAATCCAACTTCAATGGATTGGATTAGCTCACTATTATTAAGTCTGTTTGATAGGAATATGTGCATAGAGGAATTAAAGAACTTATCATTTGAAGAAAAGCTAAATAGTTTTTCTAGCACCTCTATTGATGGTATTTTGTTCATTGATCCTTCTGACATTTCATCTTTCAAAAACATGAATCAATTTGCACAAATATTGAAAAAAGTAAAACTACTAGAAGGAGAGAAGTACCTTTCAGTAAATGAATATGAATTAGAAGTTTTACTTTCATTTTTTGGCAAATCACCTCAAGAGTTTGCAAAAAAATTAGAGTTCCCAATAATCTTACATACTGCAAATTTTGTGAAATTTTTTGGAAAAGAGTATCTTGAACTCCAAACAAAAAAACCTGAGAAGAAAACAACTTTTGTAGGGGCTGGTGATTGTTTCAATGGATCCTTTCTACATTCAATTTTAGATTCTTTTTCTGTTTATGATTCTCTAAAATGTGCAATAGAGTCTGCAACTTATTTAATAGAAACAGGTTTTTACCCAACTGAAAATGTCATAAAGGATATATAACACATAGAATAATACATTAGTATTATCACCAGACTAATATAATAAAAAAACAAAGGAAGAATGTATAACTAATGTCCTTACATGTTGAAGATTCGAAGGAATACAAATCTATTGAACGAAGGATTGAGATACTCAATCTCCTTAAGGAATATTATGGTACAGGAGGGAATTTCTATGATTTTGATACAGGAGAAATTCCTCTTCGAGAATTAATTGCATTTATGACAGATGAAGGATATCCACGAAGTTTACCAGAAGCAGAAGTTGTTATTCAAAGAATTCATGATGAAATTCTTGAGCTAGAAAACAAAAAGAGAGATATGAGGTTATCAGAAATAAAATCAAGACATCTCAATTCTTTACTAATAATTACTTCTTGGACTAAGTTAATTGGTACTCCAACTAAAGGTGTTTACTTAGATAAACCCGTTACTGACTTAAGAAGAGATACAATAGTGATGCTGACAGATGAAACTCAAACCTTTAAGGAAATTACTGATGAAAGAATAGCTGTGATTTTTGGACCTGGTATTTATTATTCAGAATTTGCTGTAGATAGCGGGAATTATCTGGAAGATTATCTAGAAATCAATGGAATATGTTTACCTCTAGATTTACTTGGAAAAATATACACAGCTGAAAAGATTTACCATTCAGATAAGATTGAAGCAACTATTACAGAAGTTTCTACAATTCTACCATTTCATATCATAGAACAAGCAGAAACAGTACAAACATATGTAAAAGGAATTATCAGTAGGAATGTTATTCATCCAAACAAGATTGCTTTAGATAAATTCAATCAACACATATCAGATCCTGCTTCATATCAAACGAGTTCTGGTTTTAAAATTATGTCGGCACATCCATTATGGTATAATAAATTATTAGTAGAATCTGATCATTTCTTTAGGACAGGTAGTGGAAAAATTGCTTATAGTACAGCAGGTATTGGATCTCTTTCTGGTATGGTTCACAAATTGAAACCATTATTCTTCCCAACTCCAGCAGATGAAAAAAATCAATTAGAAAGGATAAGCGAAATCGTGAAACAATATCGAGAAATGGGACATAAACTACTGAAAGCTTGGATGCCTTCATACTAGTGTATTAATTATAAAACTTCTATTTTTGCCATGTTTTCCAGAGCTCTTTTTTCAATTTCTAAAGGTTCTTTTTGACATTCATAGAATCTACTTAATTCATCTATTTCAGATAAAGGAAGGGTTAAAGTTATTTCTTTATCTTTGAGGATTTTTGATTCTTCTAAAAACGATTCCAAATTCTGTTTGTTTTCTTTATTCGATCCACCAAACGCTATAAATAAAAGATGTGAAGATTCCTTTTTAATTCCGAATAACTCAACAGCATTAATAATCTGTCTTCTTCCAGATAGACGTATTAAAAATTCAGTAGCTTTGTCTCTTGCTATGTTTCTTTTTGTTTCAAAAGCTTTCATTGTATGATAAACCGCTACTTTCAATTGTTTTTCGCTAACTATCCATTTTGGATCTATTATCTGTAATATTGAGGGAATTGTTTTTTTGGATTTAATGTTTTCAACTAGTTCTTCTACATTGTAATCTGAAGGAGCTTCATATATCCTAAAAACGAGAAACACTTCATTTCCTTCCTTCATTTCCTTCTCTACAGCTCCTTAGGACCTCTTATAACTTCAAGAATCATTTTTTCTGTATCTATTGGTTCTAATTCTGATGTTGCAATTTTAATTGCTGAAGTTAGACGACTTTCTGATGACGAATGAATTTCAAACAATGGATCTCCTTTCTTATATTTCTCTCCTCTCTTCACTTTTAGTAAGACTCCTGCTGTTTTGTCACTAGGAGCACCAGCTTGTCTGGCAATAGTAGATATAGCTGCACTATCAACTCCATAGACGACACCATCGCCTTTTGCATCAATTGAATCTATGTAGTCAGCTTTTGGAATATCATCAACTTTGATGTTCTTATTCCCACCTTGTCCCTCAACTATTTCTCTAAATTTTGTTAGTGCTTTACCACTTCTTAGTACTTCTTCTGCATACTCAAATCCATAACCACGTGGACACCAGTTGTGAGCTTCAAGAATTATCCCAGAAAGAGAAAGTGATTTTCTCATCAAATCACTACTCCCACTTTGATCAATTAGAATACTTAAGACATCTCTTGCTTCCAGAGCTGGTCCAATCATTGTTCCTATTGGTCTATCTCCTGGACTAATAATACAATCTAATTTTATTTTCAATGAATATCCAAGAGAAGTGAATAAGCTCCCTACTTCTTGAGCGTCTTCTCTATGAACAACCTTAGCTCCCTTTCCAGTAGGTAAATCAATAAGAACATATTCTGATCCTGCAGCTATTTTCTTTGATAATATACTAGCAACCATGAATTCTTTGGGATCTATTTTGATTGTTTCAAGCACACTAATTATTTTATCAGATACATCCGCTAATCCTACTGTTTCACCACTGACAATACATCCTCCAGTAGTGTCTACTACGTTTGCCATTTCTTCTAAAGTGAGTTCACATGGCATTAGTAACTCTACAGAATCTATTGTACCTGCTGGGGAAGTTATTGCTCTTGTTGAAACCTTTGGAATTGTTAAGCCTGCAGCTGCTAATATAGGGATCATAATAGGTGTAATTCTATTACCCGCAATCCCTCCTATAGAATGCTTATCAACAACAGGTTTTTTCTTTGGTTCAAGTATTTGTGAGTTAGCAATTATTGCTTTTGCAATTGATGTTGTTTCTTCAATTGTTAATCCTTGAACCTGGAATAATGACATTAATACTGCAATTTGTGTTGGATGCAGTAAGTTCTTATCTATAGCTTCAAAGATTGAATTTATCTCTTCTTCTTTTAGAGTATCTCCTCTCATTTTCTTATGAATTAAAAGAATAATATTTTCATTTGTAAATTCTTTAATAACAATTTCATCACTACGATGAATACCATATTCCTTGGAAATTTTAGTAGAGATTCCCACTTGATTTTCTGGATAATTATCACTAGTGGATACTTTTAAACCAATATTAAAAGGTGAAATCTCAACTAATTGTCCAGGCATAATTTCATATTTTTTAGCCAGATTTGAATTAATAAG
>JAEOTE010000105.1 GCA_016839945.1 Candidatus Heimdallarchaeota archaeon
ATACAAAATTTAATCCTTAGAAAATTTCTAAATTCTGCTGAATTCTAAATGCAAAACTCTCTCTTTTTTTGCTTCAAACAATCCACCAAGATAATAACCAAAGCACATTTTTATGGGATCGATAACTAAATAGTACCATAATCTTTCCCATCTAGATACTCTCCGTACAAGAGAAATTGTAACATTATCTAATTCTTTGTTTAGAAAAGGCAAATCATTAAATGAAAACTCTTGAGCTTCATTAGGTTGAAGAATTATTGTTTTTTCTATGTATTGGTTTACATCTTCTTTCATTGAATCCAGAAATACTTGAAGATTAATTTTCCTCTCTTTTCTTTTTATGTTGTGCACTTTAATGCCTATTTCTGGACATGAAGAACCTAAAGGAATTTCCAATGAAGAAAGAGTAATTTGAACTATAAAATCTCCAAATCTCAAAGCTTCAGAAAGAACTTCGTCATTGTTCATTTTCAACACTTTATCAAATTATAGAGGCATTTGTTCAAATTTAGCTTGGAAGAATCTTAGATATTTAGGTTCATAAACCATTTTAAGTCCAGGGATAGTATTTCTTTTCTCATAAAGATTGATTATTGAGCTAGCTGTATATTCCATGTGAGTGTTAGTATATACTCTTCGAGGTATTGTTAATCTTACTAATTCCAAAGCTGGAAAAACATTTTCTCCTGTTTCTTTATCTCTTCCTTTTGAAACTGCACCTCTTTCCATAGCTCGAACAGCTGAATCCTCATAGATAGCTCCTGCTAAGGTTTGTGCAGGCCATTGTTCTCTTTCCAAATGAGGAAGAAATTTTAGTGCATTCAAGAAGATTGCATGACCACCTGTTGGTTTAACAATAGGAACATTAGCTTCCATAAGCATCTCACCTAAATATCTAACTTGGTTAACTCTATACTTCAAATATTCATACTGAGTTCCTTCTCTTAATCCTCGAGCAACAGCTTCCATATCACGTCCTGCCATACCTCCATATGTGTGTAGTCCTTCATAGATAACTACCATATTTCGAGTAGCTTCAAAGATTTCCTTATCGTTAGTTGCTAGGAAACCACCTATGTTTACTAAACAATCTTTCTTTGAACTGTAGACACTTCCATCAGAGTAACTCATCATCTCCCTTAAAATTTCAATTATGGGTGTATCTTCATATCCCGTTTCTCTTTCTCTAATGAAGTAAGCATTTTCACTTGATCTTGTAGCATCATATATCATTTTTAGTTTATAATCATTACAAAATTCTCTTAGTTTTCGTAGGTTATCCATAGAAACAGGTTGTCCTCCTGCCATGTTTACATTCATCTCTACACTGACAAAAGCTATTTTTTCAACACCGTAATCATCTACATATTTTTGCATTTTGTTGAGATCCATATCACCTTTGAAAGGATGAAGGTTTTCTGGATCATGAGCTTCATCGATAATAGCATCAACCATTTTTCCTCCAGGAATTTCGACATGTAACTTTGATGTTGTAAAATACATGTTTCTTGGAACTATTTGGTTAGGTTTCACGAGGTGTTGAAACATTAGATGTTCTGCCCCTCTTCCTTGATGAGTTGGTACAACATATTTGTAACCAAGAACATCTAGAACTGCTTTCTCTAAATTATAGAAATTCTTACTTCCTGCATAAGCTTCATCTCCAATCATCATTCCTGCCCATTGATTGTCAGACATTGCAGCTGTCCCTGAATCAGTCAAGAGATCAATATAAACATCCTCAGACAAAAGCAGAAATGTATTAAATCCTGCTTCTCTTATCGCTTCCTTTCTTCTTTCTTCTGATGGTAAATTAACGGGTTCAACAACTTTAATTTTAAAAGGTTCTGCTGGTGGTTGCATGATTTCAAAAAAATATATGCAAATAAAAAAAGGTTTCCCCTCAAATAGATTGAAAAGAAACTCTAGTTAATTGTGTTTCTTACGAATAAATAATGTTGAGACTATTGATAATATACCTATTGCTATGATAATTCCTGTTAAATCAAAAGGAATAACTGAAACATCGTTTTGGATTTTGTATGTTCTGCTATTAAATTCAACCATCATATTTAACTCAACAAATGTGAAATTAACACGAGTAGTAAAGCCTATTGCAGCAAAGTTAATGTAATTATTGCCCTTGTTTAGTTGAAATGATGTTTCATATTCATCTACAAGTTCTCCATCATTTATCCACCAATAAAAAATTCCTTGTCCCATGTGATTTTCATCAGTATAAATTACACTTCCATAAAATTCTTTTAGTTCAAGATCTGAGTTAGTTAGATTGAAATAATTTTCTATTGAAGCATCATCCTTAGATCTGTGTAATGTTTGTACTATGTTACCAATCTGACCATCTGGAATTGCCGTATATGGTCTAATTTCTTCAATTGACCATTCAAAAGGATTAGATAACTCTTCAATTGTCTTTGGTACTGCTTTTACATTACAAACATTCTTTGCCTGTTTGATTTCAGGAGGTTTGTTGATATCTAGTTCACTAACATAGAATTTGATTTGATCCTTATCATATTTCCAATAAAATATATTGTGACTGAGATCTGAGACATATTCTGCAGCTATAATTGTTAAATAATGCCATCCTTCTTCTAGTGTGATTATAATATCTTGTGTGGTGTTGTAACCAAAGAACATTTGAATAGAAGATAAACCAAGATCTATATCGTCTAGATATACATTCATTGCACCAATAATTCTAGTTTCATTGTAAATTCCAAGAAGATCTGGAGTATCAGTATACCAAACATTTTCTTGAGGAGGTTGACCAAGAAAGGGATCATATAATCGATAATCCGCAACATCTACAGTGAATCCAAACCATATCTCATCCTCTGCTGTATAAACTTGATTATCTTGCATAATTGATCTATTGAATTCAACATTCACTTCTTCACCAAGTTCAGTTATGTACGTATGAACTAGATTCATTTTGATTTGGACTTCTTTTTTATCTTCACTAGCATTTGTTGTATTAATAGACACAATTGAAGAATTCAGAATAGTTAATACAACTAAAAAAAAATAGACCTTCTTCTTCATCTTGACTACCACAATTTAGATGCTTTTAAAACTTATTATCTTAATACGAAGTTATTATTCATCTAAGATTGGTAATCCCTTCTTTTCCATCTTCTTAATATAACTATTAATTATGTTGCATCCAGAGAAATTAGGAGCATTATAGAAACAATATTTTTTTGGATTCTTTTGACCAAATTTATTACAGAAAAAACATTGCATTTTCCATATACCTTTTGCTTCTCCTGAACGCATTTTCAGACATAATTTCTTTGCAGTTTCTTCATTCATTTAACAACCTCTTGAATAAATAAGACTTGTGACTTTAATACCTATCTTTTCATCCTTACATTTATACAACTAATCTATTTCCTCTTCTTTTTACTCCAGAAATAAAAGAATCCCAATGTAAAAATAAGAAAAACTAATGAATCTGAATGAAAATTTATTGCATTTGTTTTCTCTTCTTTCGCATCATCAGAGAGAGGGTATAAATCTCTAGATTTAGCATTGCCGTCAATTTGATAATAATCATTCTCTTGTTCATGATTATTCCAGTAGTTACCTTGTTCAATTTCTTCTATGAACCAGATATTAGAAAAACCATCATCACTTGCTTGACTTGTTCCTGCTAGATTGTTGTACAAAAAATGATTGTGGTGAATAATATTTTCCGAGCATTTGTAATCAAGAGATAACCCATATTTCTTATTTTCTTCTAAGGAATTATACGTAATAATAGAGTAACTAGTATTCATCAGTAAAATACCATTATACTCATTCAATTTTATGAGATTGTTTCTAATATTGATTTTAATTGAATTCTTAAGAAGAACACCATTATTACTATTTTCTGAACAGATGTTATTTTCTATCAAGGAGAATTTACTCTCTTCTATTAATATCCCTAGATAAGAATTATTATA
This sequence comes from Candidatus Heimdallarchaeota archaeon, assembly GCA_016839945.1. GTDB lineage: Archaea > Asgardarchaeota > Heimdallarchaeia > Heimdallarchaeales > Heimdallarchaeaceae > UBA460. Next base: position 3,972 of record JAEOTE010000105.1, read on the forward strand.
AATATTGTTTGCTGAAACACGTAGATAATTACTATTTTTTGTGTTGATTCCATATAGCTTATTCTTGTATATATTGTTATTATAAATATAAGATCCGTAGAAGGAAAAACTTATTCCTTTTTCTTGTTCTTCTAAATAGATTCCAATAAAATTGTTAATTATTGTATTTCCCATTATTGTAATATCAGGGGAGTTTGTAACATTTATTGCTGATTCTCCACATGACTGAATGAGATTATTTTGGATCAAAGCTCTCTCTGAATTGTCTAAATAAATCCCAGATCCTACACCAATACTATCAACATATCTGGATTGAGTTATGTTATTATTGGATATTTCGATTTCATTACTGCTATGCAAGAAAATACCTTCATGACAGTAATTAAAAAGATTATCAAAAACCAAGCAGTTAAGTGAATTTATGAATTTAATTGCTTTTAAACAATCAGTAAAATCGTTGTTAGTTATTTCTATTGTGTTTGAATTAACTAGTTCAAGTGTTGAATCATGAAAACTAAAATCATTATTCCTAAACGTACAATCAGAACAATAGTGAATGTTAACTTCAAAATCTATGTATTCATTTTGTATATACACTTCTGAGCAGTTGACAAGTATGAGTTGCCCTAACTCATTAGCGTAGATTATTTTGTTGTTTAACGAAATTAAATACTTTATCTCTCTACTATCAATTTTATTTTCTGTAACATTGTGAGAGACTAGAGAAGCAAGATTACCATCAAAATAGAGATTACATGAAGATAGGTTATTGTAACTAATATTAACAGAAAAGCAGTTTTGAGTTATTATCCCCTTATTCGAATTTGAGATTTCATTAAATGATATTCTTATACTAGTAGACTTATGAAGATAGATTGAAGAATTTGTAAAATCACTAAATGAACAATTAGTTATTTCAGCACTTCCTTCAGAAACATTAGAAAACAAAATTCCGATGTGACCGAAGCTTATTGAACAGTTATTGATTCTGAAACTCTTTGAGGTATTCCTAATCTCAACAACTGCAGGCTTACTATGACCTCCAGAGAGAGTGTAGTTTTCGATCAAGAAAGGATTGCTCTTGCTACCATTTCCTAGAAAACCATAAGTTACAAAATCATCATCAGAGTCAATGAAAATGTTTGTTATGCTTGATGGAGAATTTTCATCATTAATTGGATTAACGTGTGAAAATACATTTGTTGAAAGTCCAAATACATTTACGAGATATAGCAGATTCAAGAATACCAATAATCTTCTAAAATTTCTTCTAAGAATTATTTTTCTAATTCTAGATGTCAACTCAAAATCACAATTCAATTTAACAAAATGGATTGAATTAATTTATATTTTATCTTATTTGAGAAATTTGCGAATTCAGGAAAAAAGTTGTTTTTCTAATTCTTGTCTATTGTACTCATATACATTCTCATTTTTCCAATCTTTATGATTCAATTTTATGTTTATTCTAATCATATGAACATTTTTATGATTACTTCCTGTTTTCCAATATTTTGTTTCAGTTTCTTTTAGTAATTTTTCTAGCATTTGATATTTCAAAGCTAATCCTAATCCATTACCTCTGAATTCCTCTAAAACACCTGTATCCTGTTGATGTGCAATCCATGGCTGATAACTATTGATTCTAATTGCTGTTAAACCACAAAGCTTTCCTGATTCAGTATGAATTGCAACAAAAGTCATGAATCTGTCACCATACATTATTCCTTTTGCATATCTCTCATCATAACGCTCTTCTGAATAAACTATATCTTCAACTTTAAGATCCTCACGAGGCATATCGTTATCTATTCTTTCACTCATAACTATATATTCTGGGTAATTAACATGAGATGCAAATTCAGCATTATCAATATAAATGATTTCAAAACCTTTAGATTTTGCTAATTCTCTTTGATTCTTAGCTTCTTGTTCTACAGTAATTTTGTTGAAATTTGCTAAATCAGCGTGATAGAGTTTTTCTGTATAAACAGGTTCTTTGTTAAATCTCTTGAAGAATAATTCTCCATCTGTTTTTTCAATTGTAGTAGTGGAAATTCTCTTTATTATATCTGGTTGAGATTTTATTAAGTGTTTTAATATTTCTGTTCCATATCCTTTTCTTCTTTGATTTTCTATAACATAGATGCTAAACCATGCACTTTCCAGATTGTCATACTTAATATTTCGAAAAATGACTCCATAACCTATCACCATATCTTCTTTGTTTATAGCAATAGCCCACTTTAGATCACCCCAAGAATAAATTGGGACTGTCCATGAATTTCTATAATAATCAATTGAAGGTGGGATATATGGATGAAATACTTCTTGATTAAGCTGTCTCAATGCAAATAATTGTTCCAAATATTTTTCAGGAATATCTTCTTTAAGACCTAAAATAATCTGAATATCTATCATGGTTATATCTCTGAACTTTCTAATTTTGATGCATTCTGGAAGTTAAAAGATTTTTTGTAAATGAGTTTTAGACTAGGAGTAAAGAAAGAATTTAAAAGAATAAATCGAATAGCTGATTAGTTCGGTTTATGAGGTCAACAATTGGAAGCAGAATCTAATAGACACAGAATAAGTTACCAGTGTAACAGATGTAACAAGATAAGAATGGTAATGCTTCCAGAAGGTGTAGAAGTTAGAGTTGATTCTAGAGGTTTATGTGAATATGTAGATGTACATCAATGCAAAGATTCTATTCTAACAGCTAACATTCTTTTTGTAGATACTCAATACAATGTAAGATCACAGGTTCATGTAACTAAAGAGCAAGATATCTATAGCGATAAGCATTTTGATCTTGTTATACCTGCACCCAAAAAAGTAGAACTAGCAATAAGAGGTATAGATTTAGCAGAAGAATTCAAAGCTAATTACATTAGAGAATTAGAAATAAAAGATGAACTGAGACAGTTGAAATACTCTATAAAATTAATCAGAACAAGGCAATTTGGGAAGATTGCTGTAACATCTCAAATGGGTTTTGTTGATATAAAAGTAATATTAACAGATCTTGCAGATGAAGAGATTTCATATGAATGGTTTCAAGGAATTGCAAACATCATCGAATCTCTAGCTCAATTTGATGAAAGAGCTCTTCCATATGTGCTTGTATACCTTGATGAAAAAATAAATGATAAGATGACAGATGAAAACAGAACTGAACTTGAAATTTTACTAAGATCATCAGTTGCTCTACCTAAATCTAATAGGAAAGTGCTAGAAATTTTGAAAGAACAGAAGAAAAAAATCTTTCCTAAAATATCTCCAAGTGATTTCACTGATTATAGAAATATCTTGATTAATTGCTTAAATAACACAAGTGAGTGTTTATTAGATATATACGAAAAGATGAGAAGACACATTCACTTCTATCTATTTCTTTCAGCAATAAGGGATTTATCTCAAAATGCCTTATTAAGTTTAGAAAAAGTAGAATTTTACACAATTGATGAACAAAACGATTTTATCCATGATCAGTTGTAGCATAAATTTATTCTATAAACCAAAACCTTCTTCAGGAAACCATTCGGGCCAACCTACAATCCAATTAGGAATAGAAGCTTCTTTCACTCTGTCACAAACAGGAAAATATGCTTTAAGATCGATGACTGGTGTCCCATCAAAAGCATCAATATTTTTTACTTCAAGCTGTCCTTTATCATAATCAACACTTACTATTTCAGCTGTTGTAAGTCCAATTGGATTAGGACGATATTCCGCTCGAGTTGCAAAGACTCCTGTAACTGGAGGATTTTCACCGTAGGGAGGAGTAGTCTGCATTATATTCCTGCTTTTTTCATTATCATGCTTGTCAGCCCACCAAAGAACCTGGACATGACTAAAATGTTCTAGTTGTTTTAAAGCTGGAACATATTTTTCGAAAAGCTTAATGTACACTTTGCTGTTTTTTCGTTCAACTTTTCCTATAAGATATATTTCAAAAGATTGTTCAATATCACTCAAATTTCTCACCAAAATTTTCAACTAAGGAATTTCTACAACACATACTTTTGGTTCTGCTGAAGAATCATCTGAACACACAGGATATAAAACAAAGACAAGAATTTCTTGATCCCTAAGTGTCTTGTATTTTGCAATAGATGATAACCATTTGCCTTCTTTTGTTTTGTCATATTCTTCTTGAAGCTTAACATTGAGGTTTTTTAATAATTCTACTGCTTTAATAGAATCATCAAGAGATAAGGCTTTACAATCTGCTTGTTCAAACATAGAAAGTGCAAAATTCTCATAAGGTTTCTCACTTAGTTCGTTTTTACCACTTTTTATTCTTGCTTCAATTGCATGGAAATCCAAATAAAACTGATTAACACTCATAGAATAGTAACTAGAGTAGTCTTTTATAATATTTTTCTTCGAAAAAAATGAAATATCATGAAAACTAATAAGCAAAAACCTTTTTACATCCAATTTTTCATGTTCAGAGATGATTAGAGTAGCTAGTATTCAAATAGCACCAGTTTTTCTTGATGCTCAAAAAACTTGGAAAAAGTTATCGGAAAAAATAGTAGAAGCTAAGTCCAATGATGTAGACTTAGTTACTTGGGGAGAAACATTAATTCCAGGATATCCTATTTGGGTTTCACCTTCAGGAGGAGCTAAATTTAATGATAAACAACAGAAACATGTTTACTCAAAGTATTGGAAAGAAGCTCTTCATCTTGGTGAGAGTGAGATAATCAAAGAAATGAAAAACCTAGCAAAGGAATTACAAATCATGTTCATGGGAGGAATAGCTGAGAAATACAGTGGTTCAATCTATTGTACTCTTCTAACTATTAGCAAAGAAGGTGAAATACTTGGTCGTCATCGTAAACTCAAACCTACTTATGAAGAAAGATTAGTTTGGTCAGATGGTGATAGAGAAGGACTCAAAACATATGATTTAGAAGGAATTAAAATTGGAGGATTAAACTGTTGGGAAAACTGGATGCCATTACCAAGAGTAGCATTGCATTTACAAGAGGAAATGCTTCATGTAGCTGTTTGGCCAGGAAGTTTGAAACTAACTCAAGATATAACTCGATTTATTGCACTAGAAGGAAGATCATATGTTATGTCAACTTCAGGATTAATCAGACCAACAGATTTTTCTCATTTAGACGAAAAAGAATTTCCAATGAAAGCAATAATGGAATCTCGAACTAGTAGTTGGCAAAATGGAGGTTCAATGATAGTCGACCCTAGAGGAGAAATTATTGCTGGTCCATTAGTAGATGAAGAAGGCATACTATACGTTGATGTTGATCCAAAGTTGGTGATTGAAGAAAGACAAAATTTCGATATAAGTGGACATTACTCTAGATTTGATCTTTTTAATAAACCTTAATCTAGTCTTATCCATCATTAAGCTTTCAATCTTCTTTTAAAGAACTCAATAAAATGCTTAAATGTTCTAATTCGCATACTTATATCTGAAAAAGCCCCGTGTCCTTCATCTACAAATTCTACATATTCAAAAGTATTTTAACATTCTGTTTCTTCTTTCCACCCTAATTCAATAATCTTGTCTCTGAAATTTCTGGCTTCATCGATTGGACATCTTGGATCATTAACACCATGAATTATTTGAATTGGAGCATTTATTTTATTGATAAAATTCAAAGCTGATCCATTTTCCCAAACATCTTTATTTTCCTCATATGTTCCTAAATATTGTATCAAGATGAATTTGAAATGTTCCATA
>JAEOTE010000106.1 GCA_016839945.1 Candidatus Heimdallarchaeota archaeon
GGATTAGAATAGCTTCTTTTGAATTTTTATGTGAATCGGGAGATTCCACAAATATAGAGCTTTTAGTACAACTTCTTAATGAAGAGGAGGATAAATATATTAGACAAGGTGTTGTCAGATATTTTGCAAAATCTGATAACCCTAGAATAATTAAAGAGCTTGTTAAAGCAATAACTGATAAAGATGAAAAAATTGCAAAACAAGCAACTAGAAGAATTGCAGAATTGGAAAATGAAGAAGGAATATTAAAGATTCTTGAAGTTTTAGAGGATAAAAACGACACAAATCTAAGATTAAGAGTTTTACCTAGTCTTGGAGCAACTAAAGATGAAAGAATAATATCTAAATTAATAGAAACTGCAGAAGATGTAAATCAACAAAGCTTCGTAAGGAGCAAGGCTCTTACAAGTTTAGAAAAGATCAAGGATGACGATGTACTTGACTTACTGCTAAAGATAAAAGAAGATGAAAACGAAGACAAATATAGAAGAGCTTCTGCTACAAGAGGGTTAAAAAACTACTCTGAGCCAGAAATCTATGATATTCTTGAAAAGGATGCAAGAGATACAAGTAAAGATGAAGTTGTAAGAAGAGCAGCAATGAGAACATTAGCAGTTTCATATGATGAAACAAAAGATTACATACTAGATTTGTTTATAGAACTTCTGAAAGATAAGGATCCAAAAGTGGTTAGTAGTGCTGTTTATCATCTTGGAGAAATGGGTGATTCTAGAGCAATTGGACCGCTCCAAGAAGTAAACAAAATATTGTACTTTAAAACCCATAAATTTCAACAAACCGTTTATAACAGAGAAACAATGAGTTTAGAGAGTGCATTAAAACAAGCTTTTGAAACTATCAAAAGAAAAGAAATAGATAGAAAATTAAAAAGGTAAAGGGATGTATAAATAATCCTCAATTAGTTTTTTAAAGTGAAATAGCTTATATTATCTGATATATATGAAGTTTATCAAATCTTCATGGTCAGGATATGAAATTGATTCAAGCGAATTTTTTGCAAAAGTAACTTCTAGTTCTCCAACTGAAGCAGTAAAAGCGTTTTTTGAATCTTCTCATACTAAGAGCTATACTTCTGTTAAGATTTTGGAAGGAATGTTCAAAGTTATTGATATAGCAAAAAAGGAAAATAGAGAGTTATTTCAAGAAACTGGTTTACAAAAATTGGAGGACCAATATCTAAAAAAAATCGAGAGTGGAGCGAAAGTTAATAATGTAACAAATTTTGAATTAATCAAATCTAATTACAATAATATAGAATTTGTTAAATTGTGCGAAGAAATACAGTTAACAGAGACTGAGATCCTAGAGATTGTTTCAGAACTTGAATTATTTTTACAGAAGTTTCCTCATCTGATTTTTGAACTTCACGATAGTATAATCTACTTTCATATTAATGCTTATGAAGGAATTTCTATCCCTATCTCAATTGTTGGTTTTCCACATGAATTTCGAACGCATATAGTTGATGAAGGGAGTCTTTTTGATGCGATTGAAGATGTAAAAAGAAAAGGAAAAATTGAGTATGATTCTTGGATGTAGGGGTACAATAATGACAACAAAAGAATATGAATTTTTCAAAACTATATCAGATATAGGTTTAATTTCAAATAAAATAAAAGAAACACAAATTTTAGAATTGATAGAAGGAATTTCAGCAACATCTGGATTTCTTGATAACGAAGGAATGAATTTCAGAAAAGGTCAAGGATCTTATACACGCATAATGGATTATATTAATGATGACCTTACTTTTAAAATTGATAAAAAAAATTCTGAACAAGAAATATTTTCTATTTTGGAGAGTAATGATATTGAAACAAACACAGTAAATTACGGATCCCTAATTATTTCACTTATAAAAACAATATACACAATATCTAATCAAAAGAAGAATAAAGAAGAATTTAATATCTACTATGATCCAGAATATATATTTTCTAATGATTTATTTTCAATCCCTGATGAATTCTCTGATTTTATAGACAAGCTTGATTTCTCTCAAAAATACCTTGTTCAGAATATAAGAGCTTACTACGATATTATATTAGAATCTTTTATTGACAATGTAAAGAAATTTATATCTTCTGCACCTTGGTTTGAAGAGGATTGTTCTCCATTCTATTATAATTCTGTAGATATTTTCATAATTCTAATTCTTCACTATTGGATAATAATCACAGATAAAAATAACATAGAGAAATATGAAGAATCATTAGCTTCTTCTCTAACCAAATACTTTGAAGAAAGAAAGGATAAACAAGATATAAATGATTACTTTAGAAGCAAATTTAGATATCTGTTATATGATGAAAATAGTGAGCATTCTTTATATTCTATAATGTATCCAAAAGAAAAAAAAGAGAAAATAAAAGAAGAAATTGACAGCAATATTTTATCAGCATTAACTACAGAATATCAGAAATCAACCGATTATTTTACAAAATGTAACATTGTATTTTTGATAATAAAGCATGATTTATCAGAATTAGATAATTTTCTGCTTGAACAATTTGCAGGAACTAATGTTTTGATAAGAAAATTCCTTCATAAATTATTTAGAATCAAGAAGGATTTTGTAGTAAGAAATCAATCTGCATTTGTTGAATATATTAAACATAAAGAGTTGAACATTCGAGACTACACAAATGAATTAATTAATCTGCATAACATAGAAATTGAAACAGAAGAGGATAAAATCCACTTTCTTCACAGCTCGAAACGATGGAAAGAACTTGCGTTAGTTGATAGTGATTTAGCACATTCTTTACTTATTTCTGCAACAAAAGAAGAAGATCTAAGTATTAAAAAGAAAGCACTTCTTGCATTAGAGTATATTCCTGGAGATATTGTTTTGTCTCCACTTCTTGATGCTCTTACAAGCAAGGATGAAGGTGTTATTAGCATAGCACTACGTTTACTAGAGAAGATAAATGACGAAAAAATGGTTGAACCTTTACTGAAATTTATAAAAACTGCAGAAAGAAAATTCAAGTATAAATCAATAGGCATTCTTTGCAAATATGATAAAGAAGAAATTGACAAACTTATTAACAGTTATCTTGATTCCGCTATAGCTGATGAAAAATCAGATATTTACAAAGGTTTAATGAAAAAGAAGAGACTGAATAAGAAAACTACAAGCGAAATTATCAGATATTTAAATGATCAATACAAAGACATTAAGAGAAAAAATGCTGCAAACCTATTAAACCATTTTAAGTGGATCCCTTCAAATGATGAAGAGAAAATCTATTATTGGACAGCTTCAAAACTTTGGGAAGAAATATATGAATGGGATAAGGAAAAGTCAATCAAAATTTTTGAAGAAATTTTCTTTAACCAGGAACGATTTGGAGATAAGATATCACTGACTATGTTCCTTGTAACTCTGGATGATAAGAATATTATTGATATATTACTAAAAGCAATTACAAGTCACACATCAGATATAACTAGTTTAGCAGCTCAAAAATTATCTCAATGGCCAAATAATAAAACATATGCAGCTCTTGAAAAACTATTAGACAAAGGTTATCAGTATGTGATTATATGTTTGGCAGATATGGGGACAGAAAAATCACATGAAATACTTATCAACCATATTTCTTGTCCTGAATACAAACACATCAATCGAATATTAACAAATTTGAAAGAGAAAAGAACAGTTCTTCAACCAAAAGCTGCAAAACAATTGCTTCAGTTAGTCAGAGAAAAAGATTACCAACTGACAGAAAATTCTTTGAAACTAGCTCAAGAAATCTTATCATTTTCTGATTATAATGAAGAAATTCATGAATATCTAGAAGAGAAGGATCCAATCCTAGCATTAGAAAATTTCAAAAATACTGATGATGTTAAACATCATTTAAAATTTGCAGAAGCTATCTTAAAATTAGAAGAGCTAGAACATATAATTCCAATAGTAAAGATAATTAAACCCTTAAAGGATGAAATAATACAAAATGCGCTCATACATGCATTAGAAAAAACAAGAACATACAAAGGTAGAGACTATATCACAACAAACATAATAGAAAAATTATGTGAGTATAGAGATGAGAAAGTACTGGAACCTATTCTTAGAAGCTTAGATTATTTGATTGATTATAAAATTGTTAAAAACAAAATTTCTCCTTTAATTCAAGAATTCCAAGAAAAAGGAAAATCTCTCATTTTTAAAGAGATGGAAAGAATGGATGATACTACATGGGTTTCTAATCACAAAGAAGAGAAATTATCTTGGCTTATAGAAGAATTTCCGGGAAAAATAATTCAAGATGACCTAAATAATTTTTTAAGAAAAACAGAGAAAAAGTATCCTAACTTAGAAAAAGCTTTACAAAAATTCCCTGACTATAACCGTAAGTTTTTCAAAGCAGGAGACTTTGATAAGAAACTAAAACTAATCAATAGCATGTCTTACATTCCGGATGAAGAAATCTTAGGAATGATTTATGATCTTTTTTATAATGATAGAATTACTGATTTCAATAAGTATCAAATTATCAAAATTCTAAAAGATGTAGATGATCGAAAAGCTATTTCTTGTATTATAGATGGGATAAAGATACCTGTTGCTAATTTTTGCAACGAATCAGCTGAATTCATTCTTCAGAAAATAAAGACAATTCAGTTAAATGAAAAAGAGAAAGAAAAAGTACGTAAAACACTACTTGAGATTATTTTTAGAAAAGAAAAGCTGTATCTTAAGGATGAATATTTCAGTAATCTTTTAACAATTTATAGAACAGATGAAATGAGAGATAAAATCTACGAATTCTATAAATCCAATGACTTATTATATCGAGTAGGGGCTATAAAAGCACTGGGATATCTTAAGGATGAACGTATTTTGGAGGATATTAAAAAACTCAATAAAACAATTGATATAATTGACATTGATTTGAAAAATGTATACAGCTACTTGTATGAGTTTAAAAAATCACTTAGAAATTCATGTATCAGCTATCTTTTGAATGTTGATGATTAAGAGATTGAGAAATAAAATATCTGCTAATTTCTTATTGGATAAGGATTGAAACCAAAAATTGAAACATCTTAATTATATTAGTTTTGGGCATTGAGGATCTGTTGCGAGGAAATCATCACAAACCAATTCTACAATTGCTCTACATCCTTTACAAGTTTCCTTAATACTACATGCAGCACATGGTCCTTTGACTGTTTGATTTAATTCTCTAAATTTCTGGAAAACTTTTGATTCTTTCCATGCTTTTTCAAAATCACCATTACCTACATCCCAATGATGATCCATATGTGAACAAGCTAAAACATGTCCTTCTGGTGATATAGTGCAGAATCTTTGCGCAGCTGCACACCCCCACATACCTCTAGAGTACATTTCTTCAGATGACAAATTGTTAAATAGAAAACAGAATGATGCATCAACAGTTAATTTAGTAATAGATGAAACATTACTTATCATTTGAAACAGATTTCTATGTTCTTCAGAAGAAAGCGATTCATCTTGAACCCATGTTGATCCTTTAACAATTGGAGGTTTGACTCTAAGAAAATTCAAGGTCTCAGCACCTAGATTATTAGCTAAATTTATCATTTTGGGAGTGTCATGCATATTACTCTTTGTTACTAAGAAGTTGATTCCCCAACGGAGACCTACTTTTTTAGCTGTATTTATAGCATCCAATGTCTTTTTATAATTCGGTCTTGTTTTTTCGTTTATTTTTGGCTCAGAACCATTTAAGGAAAATTGTATTTGACCTAATTCTGCAGCTTTGAATTCTCTTCCCATCTTTTCTGTAAACAAATTTCCATTTGTAGTAATATTTGGAATAACATTATTTTCTGTAGATAAATAACAAAATTCTATGATATCATCATGTAAAAGAGGTTCTCCACCACCTAAAGCATATTGAAAGATTTTCAGTTCCTTGCTTTTCATTGCGATATTTTTGAAGATATTTGGATCAATGTATTTTTCTTCTTCTACCTCTCCTTTGGAATAGAAACAACCAATACATTTCTGGTTACATGCATTTGTTAAGGAAAAATGAATAGTTTCAGGAGAATAGAGAGAATTAAGCGGAGATTTTCTTGTTATTGCAGTCTCATAAATCTCCTCTAGAAAAGATAAATCATCCTTTGATGCATTTTTTTTCTTTGATGGGATTACATATCCTTTAGTTATTAATGAATAAAGAAACTCATTAGGTATTTGCTCTCCTTTCTTGAAATGACCAATTAAAACTTCTAATCCTTCTAATGAGATTAGCATGGTATCAGCTATTCTTCTCTGAAATAACATAGCGGCTTCTTCTTCAGCTCTAATGATTACTTCTGGATTTAGTTTAAACTGCATTCTAATCAATTCGAAGTTTTTCTTAAGAATATTAAAGAGATTTGAGATTGTTTTTTATCTTTTTTAAGACTTTTACTTTTTTACTTTCGAAGTATTTTGGAGATAAATCAAACTTTACTATTTTTGCATATACATTTAGTATTCCAAGATTATTGAGAAGTGATAAATCCATGTCAGCTATTTGATTAAGCAATCCTATCGCTGAATTGATTTTTCTAGTAGTGTATTCTTTCTTGAATTCTTCTCTCAGAATTTTACTGGTATTATCAGTTGCTTTTTGATGAAGGTGTGTAATTATCCCACTTAATGCAACCATCATTTTGAATTTTTTATCAGGTTTTTGAACATCAGCAAGATTTTCTATTTTCTCAAAATAAGCATCAATGATAGTTTTTTTCCTAATATTGAATCTCTGTGATAGAGTTTTAATGAATTCTTCTTCTTTCCCTTTATCAAATAATTTACTTTGTTCTTTAATTATTGCAATTAAACCATCGATTATTTCTCCGCTCCCCTTTACTTTGACTTTTTTCTGAGCTCTTCTATCTATAATAGAATTTGGTCTTCTAAAGAACTGTTGAGATAAGATATAACTAACTACATCATAATATTTCCAACCATCTTCAGAAACCCCAGTATCACTCTGCATACCTATAACAAATTAGAGAAAAATATGCTATATAAAAGTTTTAGTCTAATTTTTGATCTGTTTTCAAGAAATATTTTATTCAAAATTTCCATTTTGAAAAGCTTGTTGAATAACTTCATCAATCTTTGAAAGTTGATCCTTCTGTTTTTCTAAGAAGATTTTTTTAGTAATGGATGCGATTTTCTGAACAACTTCTTTCTCAAATCTTGGAATTTTAATATTCGCTAATATTCGTTGAGTGAAAGTAATTCTATGTCCTCTTCTTGCTCCAGCTGAGAGGTAGTATTCTCTAAAGAAATTACTATTCAAATATCCTAAGAGGAAGTAAGGATCGGCTTTCTGTGGAACTATTGTAAGAACATCACCAGAGGGAAAAATTGATTCTTCTGACAAACTAAATCTATTCACTTTGCTTCTATCTAAATTTGGAACATAAATCTTAGGAGAAGATGAATAATTTGTGTGTTTCTTAATATTTCTTAATGCCTGCCAATGGAACCACTTCTTGTTATTAGGTAAATATCTTTCAATCATTTCTTGCTTATATGGAAGGATTTTTTCATAGAGATTAGGAAATAATTTCTTTATTTCTTCTTCATCCTGAAATTTGTCTTCAATAAGAAAATAGCTAGTTTCCCCCTCTATCCAAAATCCTTTGCAATGTGTAGCTTTAATTAATTTGATTACAGCTTTTTTTTCATTTACATTCAATTTTCGAATTTCCTTTTCTGCGAGGATAAATCCTTTTTCATATCCTGTAACTAGACCAACTCCAATCCATGCTAGATCTTTGAGATAATTATAAGAAGGAATTTCAATAAGAGGGTATGTTGTCCAGATTTCATCAGATGATGAAAAAACAGCTTTTTTATGATATTGAAAAGTATCATTACTTTCTTCTTTGTTTATCGATTCTATAGCATCACGCAAAATAATTTCTGTTGATACATTCTTGTTTTTAATTCTAAGAATAGCAGTTTTTTCCTCTTCTTTTGGTTTTTTCTTTACAAATTTGAGAATTATTGTCTCAGGATTTTCACCTTTAAATAATCTAATTTCATCTAAATCAATTACTAGATCTAAATATCCATTAGAGATTATTTTTTCTCTAACTGTTTTTGCAAATGTGTTATAGAAAAAGCTATATGGAACAATGTAGATTAATTCACCTCCTTCTCTTAGAAGATCAATTGATTTCAACATAAATGCATAATAGATATCTGATTCTTTGTTTTTTACAATTTCAAAAACTTGTTCTTTAACTTCTGATGGGAGAGCGTTGTAATGAGCATATGGAGGATTTCCAATGATAATATCATATCTTTTTTTAGTATCCCATGTAAGATAGTTATTATTATAAATTTTTAAGTTTGGAAATTCCCCTTTACAGATTTTGTATAATGCTTGATTGAGTTCTATTCCTTCAACTTTAGTAAAATTCTTTTTTTGTAACTCTTTGAGGAAAATCCCTTTTCCACACCCACTATCTAGTATAACAGCATCTTTCTTTTTCTTAAAATTAAGACTAACAAGATCTACCATCAATTGAGCAATATCGCTTGGTGTTTCAATAAATGATATTGTTCCTGTTATGCTGTTTTCCTCTTTCACTGATTCTTCTTATTTGTTTTATTTTAAAACCATTTCTAGCAAACAACTAATTTTGGTAGAAGAAAAAGAATTTAAGTTGGTTCCATAAAAAATGATTAATTATCCAAAATGAGGATTTAAAATGTCTGTTGAAGAGCATAGACAAATTGCTAGAGAAAAAATGAAAGGTCATTGTGGAGTCTACAAATACTGTGACGGTTTAGATTCAAGAGTTTGCCAAGGAAACAGTTATGGAAAACCTATAGGTTTTGGAGGAGTAGGTTCTGGATCTAGTTTTGCGAATAATTATTCTGCATTAAAAGCAATCAAACTTAAAATGAGAGTAATTGGAGAAAATTACACACCAGATACAACATATGAGTTCTTTGGAAACAAGCTTACAATGCCAATAATGGGTGCTTCCGTTACTGGAGTTAATTCATTTGGAGGAGACAAAGTGATTACAGAACCAGAATTCTGTAAAGCAACAGTTCTGGGTGCAAAACAAGCAGGTACAATAGGTTGGAGAGGAGACACTTA
>JAEOTE010000107.1 GCA_016839945.1 Candidatus Heimdallarchaeota archaeon
AGGTTAATGGAGAATTTACCACTTCTGTCACAATGAGTAATGGTCAAACTGGTTTAGAGATTATGGATTATGTTAGAGATAATGGATACTATGTTGGAAACTTTGAAGTAACACACGCAAGTCTCGAAGATGTTTTCCTTAGCTATACTGGTAGATCTCTAGAAAATAATGAACAGAACAATGAAGAAAAGGAGGTAAAATCATGAAACTCGAATTACTAGAAATTAAACAAGAAATCAAGGTTGAAGCGAAAGAAACAAGATCTTTACATGATGAAGTACTTGAAAGAGTAAATAAAACAGGAATAAGAAAATCTGTTTATGCTATTACTTCCTATGCTCTCAAGAATCTGAAACATTCTTTACGTTACCCAGGATCATGGTTCTATTGGATGTTAGTTCCTTTACTCTGGTTAATCCCTTATGCCTTTCAAGGAGCAGCTCTTGTTGAAGGTGGAGAATCTGAATTCTTCAGTCAATTTGGTGGAACAGGAGATTATTTCTCATACATAGCTATTGGAATTGTTCTCTTCAACATTGTTGATGCTGCTATCTGGGGTAGTGGTAATCAACTTAGATGGGAACAGAAGAGTGGAACCTTTGAATTCCTCTGGATGTCACCAATATCACGTTATGAGCTGTTACTCGGAGCTAGTCTATCTGAAATAGGTTGGATAATCTTTGTATGCACATGCCAATTTCTTATACTCGGAGCTATTCTTTCCTGGTCAATAACTATAGTACAGCTCTTGCTAATACTCTTAGTTATCCTCATAACTCTCATTGGACTATTCGGTTTTGGCTTCCTGTTTGCAAGTATAATTCTTGTCTTTAAAGAACCTGGAACATTGACTGAATTAACTGAAACTAGCTTGAATATCTTATTGCCAGTACGTTACCCAATGCAAGCACTCCCTATTTACATCAGATGGTTGGGGTACATTATACCATTCGCTTATGGATTCATGTCATTCAGAGCATTTGCTTTGGCAAATAACCTCAAACTAGGTGCATTGTATCTTTCACTACTATTTATTCTCTCTGTGGTGATGTGGATAGTCGGTGTCAAACTCTTTTCTAAGATTGAACAGAGGACAAGAAAAACTGGACAATTAGGAGCTTACTGAGGTGATAATATGAATCTGATAAAAACTCTAAAATCGCAAAAGAACAACTTAAACAATGAAATTAAGGGAACCTTTGCCGTCTTTGATAAATGCTGGAGAGTATGTAGAAGATATCCTCTCTCATTTGTCTTCTTTACATTCTCACCTCTGCTTTGGTTATTACCCCATTTAATATATGGAACAGCTGTTGCAGGGGGAAGATACTCTGCCAAACTAGAAATGCTAATTGGCTTCGGAGATGTTCTTGTATTCACTGGATTAGGACTTCTCTTCATGGCTTTCTTTAACAGAACTTTGTGGGGAACTTCCTATTCAATCCGCGAAGAAGAATTCCTTGGAACACTTGAGAGCTTATACATAACACCCGTTTCACGTTTCAGTATAATCTTTGGAAATTCGCTATTCTACATCTCACAAGTATCAGTAGGTTGTACAATTCAAATGATTTTGATCAGTGTCTGGTACAAAGATTCCTTCAATTTTGTTTATATGTTGTTAGCAACATTGTTTGTACTCTTAGCAGTTATAATGGTTCAAAGTCTATCTTTGATATTTACAGCTTTTGTCTTTTGGCAAAAAGAAGGATGGCGGTTTATCTTAATAGTTCATTCGATAATCTACTTAATTACTCCCTTTGCATTCCCAATAGTCGTGCTGCCTAACTTCCTACAAGCAATTGCTTCAGTGAATCCCTTAACATTTGCAATAGAAGGATTCAGAAATGCTTTCTTGTATGGTTTTAGCTTTGAAATCCTAAGATATCTGTTTATCCTAATTATAGCTATACCTATCATGATACTAATTGGATTAATTATCTTTCAAATTGCAGAGAGATTTCTAAGAAAGAAAGCATTACTCGGACAATATTAAGTAATATCAGAGATTAACAACATCTTTTTCTTTTTTCTTTTCTTCTAATGTATCTCTTAGTATTTGTTTAATCAAAATATCTTCAAACTTACTCTTCTCTTCAAAATTTGGAGAGTGAGCTGATTTTTCAAACCAATAAAGATTTTTCGTAGGTGCTTTTATCTGATTATAGTACTTCTCTACAAGTTCAAATGGAGTGTTGTAATCATATTTTCCCGCACAAAAATAAACTGGAACCTCCACTTCTTTAACTTGTTCGAATAAATTAATATCTTGAAGTACATTTTTCCACATCATCCTCAATGAGAATAGAGCTCCAATTGTGAATTTAATTAAATCTACTATAGAATATTCTGGAGATGTAAAAAATAACTTTAGAACAATCCAGTTACTTCTAGCTCCATAATACCACCCTCCAAATCTATTCAGCCACCTTCTTTGTATTTGAGAATATTTCAGATTCCAAACTTCTTTATTTCTGATTTTTTCAAGTTGTTTGATTGCTTTCCTGTTATCATTCTTCTTTGCCTGTTCTAATACAAATTCATAAGAAATTTTTTCTCCTTCTATTTGATTGGTAGCTTGTCCCATTCCTATATAAGAATGAAAATTTTCTGGATAGCGCTGAATTAATAACATCCCTAAAGTACTACCCCATGAATGCCCAACAAGAAATATTTTTTCTTTTCCAAATCGTTTCTTTAATTGCTCTATTAAATCATTAGAATCTAATATAAATTGCTCAATATTCATGCTTTGTTTTGGTATTTTAAAGGAAAAGGATTTTCCAGCTCCTCTTTGATCCCATTGAACCACAGTAAAATATTTTTCAAGTATCCTTTGAAATTTGTAAGCAATACCTATTTGAGCACTTCCAGGTCCTCCATGAAGAAAAAGAAGAATAGGATTGTTTACATTATGCCCTCTAATTAGAACCCACTGATTAATCCCACCAATTCTCAATTTTTCCAAAACAGCAATACTGTTTGTTTTAGTTTTTCCTTTTTCATCTTTAATCTTAGGTATTTTTGAGTAAAAGATTCTTAATATTGTCATTTGAGATATGATTAATTAAAAATTATACTAATAAAACTTGTTAAAATTTTATTCTTTTATTTCAAAATTCTTATAATTGTCTGAAACTCTAATCCTTTATGAAGAAGATCATAATTTTGAATGGTAGTCCTCGTAAAACAGGAAATACTTCATTTCTAGTTGATGAATTAGTTAAAACTATTATAGAAAACGAGGAAGAGGCAGAAGTTGTTACACTTAACAATTACAAAATCAATCCTTGTCAAGCTTGTAATTGGTGTATAAAGAACAATGCTCTTTCTTGTGTTCAGAAAGATGATATGAACACTTTCTACCCTAAATTACTAGAGAGTGAAGTTATTGTTTTTGCAGCTCCAATTTACTGGTTTACTTATTCAGCTCAGCTCAAGTTGTTTATTGATCGCTTGTATGCTTTACATGGAAATGAGGGATATGCTATAATCAACAAAAAGCTTGCATTTCTACTTGTTTATGGAGATTCAGATGTAGAAGGATCTGGAGTTAATAATGCTATAGGTTCTTTGAAGCAATTAAACCACTATATGAAAAGTGAGATTGTAGGAATAGTTCATGGAACTGCATATAAAATCGGAGATGCTGAAAAGAGTAACCAATTAATCACTGAAGTAAAGGATTTAGGTCAAAAAATTGTTAATTCACTTTAATAAAACGGATCGTCCATTATATAAGAATAATCTTCAGGGGGTTCCTTTTTCTTTATTCTTCTTATTTCCTTCACATATTTTAAAAATTGCGAATACCTTTCAATAGTCTGTTTATCTGCAACTTCTTCCCAATCTGTTTCTGTCATTATTTCTCTAATCTCTTTTACTAGAACGTTCAACTCATCAGCAGGTAAATCATCAGCTAGCTTCTTTGCTAGAGTAATATTTGCTGTATCTACACTTGGAATATCAAATCTTACTGGATCTTTTTCCCATGCTTCAAAAGATGTCGCAATTTCATCTGTAGATAGCAAATCAATGATTCTTTCTGTGGTAAATGGGACAAGTTCTTTAAACTTTTCATATGCTAAAGCATATTTTTTGGAATATTCTATGTTGCTTTCAAAATAGTTGTCTGTTGGAAACAGCTGATGGACACTTCTTATTAGAAAAATACCACTTGGGAATTCTATTTCTAAGAATTTTGCTCTAGATGGATCATTCTCAAAAGGAATTAATTGCAGATCTTGTAATTTTTCTCTGATTGACATTTTCCATATTCTTGCAATAAGCTTTATCGGAAATGCTCCTGATATATCATCATCTGGATTATACAGATGCATAATTGGTATTTTTCTTCTTACTACACCACTGTATATCTTTCTGAAATTAGGAGAGGTTATTTTACTTCCTTTTTCTTTAAAATTCCTTGAAAGAAATCTTATCTCGTCATTTATGCAAGCTAAATTCCATTCTACTCCCTCTATAATATTAATAAGCTGGATAGTGACATAGCTAGAATCTTCCATACATAGGATATTTTCTAAAATAAACCGATAATTGTTCTCGGAATCACTATCCATATGTAAAGAATATTCAAAGTTTTTTTAAATCTAACCCAAAAATTGCTTATTCTTCTTCTAGTTCTTTAAACAAATACATTTGTCCTAGCATCCAATCATGATACTTTCTGGTATCATATTCTTTAGGTATTTTTTTGTAATGTTTATAGACTCTATTTGCTCTTGTTGCAGCTTTTCTCATCTTCCATATTATTTTTGGTTTTGTTATTCCCTTAAATGCTGAGCTTATCATTTTGAAAATAGTAACTTTTGGATATTTACCATGAATTAATTTTTCAAAATCACTTTTTGATACAATACCTTTTCTTACAAGAAAAGAAAACTCCTCGTCACCAAAATAAGTCTGCAGATTTCTCCTCATCATATCCAAAGCTGCTGAATCTCTTCCTCTTTCCTGTGTAAATCTAACTTGATATTCCCATAAGCTGTCAATAGAAACTTCCTTTTTCTGTAATGATTTGATAATTACTTCTGCTGCAATTTTTGCTCCAATCATTGCAGAACCTACACCACATCCAGCTGTTGGAATGGTTTGTGCAGCTGCTTCACCTACGATAAGAAAACCATACCAAACCAATGTAATTGGTCTTCTAATAACAACTTTGTCCCCTCCTCCTCTAATTACCTCTTTCTTTACTTGGCTGTGTGTGCTAATATAATCATTTACAATTGCTTTAGGCTTTCTGTTTGAGAATCCTTTTCCTATACCAGCTCCTACATCTAGAGTTTGATCATCCTCAAAATTAAGCC
>JAEOTE010000108.1 GCA_016839945.1 Candidatus Heimdallarchaeota archaeon
AGAAAAAAATAGTAACAAGCATTCTTGAAGATCATTCACTTCTCGCACCTGCAATAAAAACACACCAAACATTTGGGACTGACATAGATTATCTTTCAATCAAAGACGAAACTAATCTTTCAACTACTATACAAGAGAAGATAAAAGGAAATTCGGACATAGTTCTGCTTTCTGCCTTAACAACTACAAATGGTGTTCTTAGAGATTGGAAAGAGATTTCAAAAATCTGTGAAGAAAGTGATTCTACATTTATTTTAGATATAAGTAATCTAGTTGGTCATGATGAAATGCATTTCAATAACACTATTCCTGATGTTGTCATTGCAGATGGAGCTGTTGGAGCTTTAGGTCCTCAAGGAATCGCTTTTCAGATTTTATCAGAAGAAAAAAACAAAGAACTTGATCCACTCATTGTTGGAGGAGGACCTGTAATAGCTTTGGAGGAATACACTTATTTGCTAACTTCTACTGGATCAAAATTTGAATGTGGAATAATTAATACTGCTGGGATTTCAGCTTTAGTTAATAGCATGAAACTTCTCGAGGATGTAGGATTAGCTAAAATCAGAGAACACGACACTAAACTTAGTAATATTATTCGTCATGAATTGAAGAACATTCCAGATATTGAAATTTATGAATTAGATGGTACTAAACAAGGTCCAATTACTTCGTTTGCATGTAAATCAATAGATGCAAATGATATTGCTATTGTATTAGAAGAATTAAAAGGAGTAATTATACGAAGTGGAGCTTTGTGTGCACACTTATTCATGTACGAGTTGCCATATAATGATATAGCTAGAGTTTCTACTCACTTATATAATACTGAAGAAGAAATCAAGATTTTTAATGAAACACTTAATTCCATATTTTCTTGATTTTTTCCTTAGGTTTAACCCTAAAACATATTAACATTTCAAATTTATATATATTAATGCTCAACTATTTAATCAATAAAACAAAAATTACTCTTCTCCTTCTAGCATTTATCTCTATGATAACTACTAGTGGATTTTGTCAAGCTGACACTACAATAATAATATCAAAAATTGTGAATATGGAAGTACCAGAGAATATAGAATTTTCACAAGCTTTTGAAGAATCAACTTTTATCATATATGTTGATTATCAGATAGAAAATCCTACAAATGACAGTGTCTTAATCAGCTGTTGTTCAACACCAATCTATAGATTGAAAATTGACGTTTTATTAGCTGAAGAAGAGTTGAATATAACAAGTTTAATAGGAGAGAATCCAATTGATTTTTCAATAAATTTTGAACCAGGATTCATAAGTGTTAATACTAGTTTTAGATTTGTGTTAAAACCATATATCAAAACCTATTTACCAGAAGGAAATTACACATTCTGGATAGATTTACTTGAATGTTGTACAGGTAATTTTTCATTGATTCCTTTAAAATCATTCATGAACATTACAGAAGAAGAGATATTCATATCTCATGAAACTGATGGAGGAATACATACATTTGACAGAATAACTGTTAGAGACACAAGTTTTTACCTAATTGCCATGATATTATCTATACCCATTCTTAGTATCTTCTCGAAGAGAAAGAAAAACAAAATCTAGTTATGCACGTATAGTCTAGTGGTAGGACTCAGCCCTCCCACGGCTGGAACCCGGGTTCAAATCCCGGTTCGTGCACCATTCTTATTTTACCGGAATACATATCATTCTCTTTTTTGTTGGCACAAAACATCAATTTTTGCTGTTTTTTTAATAGAATGTCAATTACTATCTTCAAACTATTATTCTATTAAATTTATATAATAGTTATAACCAAGATTTTTCCCATTTGGGAATCATATTTCTTTAGCATACTTTTCTCTGCCTACAAGAGGTATAAGAAAAAGAATTGGAATTATACCAAATAAGTAAACACATGCAGTGACTAGAAAATTTAATCGATAATTATAGGGAGGAATATTACCAACAAGATAACCACCAATTACTGCTGAGAAGTTCCAGAAGAATCCCCAGGCAAACGCTTCCAGTGAATTCCATTTTCCTCTGTGTTTTTTGGGTACAATATCCATCAAAATGCTTCTACTTAAAGGTTGAGCAGCATTCATAAGAGATCCTCTAGCAATAAAAATTGGTACAAGTATATAGATAGGAGGATAGAAAGCTATTCCGAATAAACAAAGTGTTGCAATCAATTGAGCAACAAATATGATCATAGCTCTTCCTCGTTTAAGAGAGAATTTTTGAGCAGCTAAGCTAGACAAACCAGTAAAAATAGCAGTCAATCCCATAATTACCTGAACCCAAATCGGACTTAGTGCATACAAGTTCTCATCAAGGAAGAATATTGTAAAGAACTTAATCGTCATTCCTGCTCCAAAACCAATGATGATATTTGAACCTACTAAGAGAATAGGAATGAGTTTCTTTACTTGAGATTGAGATAATCTAGATGCAAATCCATTATTATTTGATTCTTTAACGTGAGCTGTTTCTTCTTCTATGGATTCACTAATAGTTCCAAGACTCTTCTTATCACTGAAGAAGAACATTATTCCAACAGAGACCAGAGTTATTGCAATGCCTACTATAATTACTTTTTTTAGAATATCAAGCTCCCAATCATCTCCAAAAACAATGAAGAGAATTACATTCATGAATGGGCCAATAGACATTGCCACTTGTCGAGCTAAGTGTAACAAAGAATAAATTTTCGATCTTCTACCTGATTCAACAGAATCTGCTAAAATGGATTCTAGAGAGGGTCTGGTTAAGGCTTGGAAAATGCCCCACGCTGCAAGTGCTACGAAGATATAAACTAAATCCTTCCCAAATAGAATAAATCCTAATCCCATAATACCGATAATACTCGCAACTTTGAGGAGTTTATCTCTCCCAAATTTATCTGCTAAAATTCCCGCAGGGAAAACAAAAACTGTTAGTGCTATTCCACTTGCAGCAGAAGTCCAACCTAGTAAAGTATTTGATTTACCTGAGAAAAAGAAAATGTATGCTGATAGAACATTTCCCATCCATATACCCCTTCCGAAAGATTGGAAAATTGAGAAAAGAAATGCAAGTTTGACATTGAAATTCATAGATTTCAGTGTTCCTTTTGAAGTAATATTTTCCAAACAAAGCATCTCCCGAGGTTTTTAGACCTCTCTACACAAGACTAAATGATAGTCATTTAAAATTTTGCTTAAACAGCAAAAAAAATTACTTGTCTGAGTTTTGTTGCATCCTTTTTGTTTAATCAAAACAAACAAATCAACTCTCTTTTGTTGGCACAAAACATCAATTTTTAAAGGGGATATGTATATTGTAGTTTGATTAGAAGGTGAATAAGAAGTGGCAAGGTGTCCAGACTGTGGGGGCGAAGTTAAATGGAAACCACCATTCTATGTTTGTTTAGATTGCGGTCTATCTTTCCGTCGTGGGGAATTCGAAGAAGTGAAAAAAACTATTAAGAAAGAATTCAAAGATCAAATGGGTGAAACTGAAGCTGAAACAGAGCGTAAAGAGAGACAAAGAAAAAGAGATTACCATGATTGGCTCATGAAGAAAAAGGAGGATTAAAATTGACTGTAATTGCTCAACATTTAAAATGTAATTTCCGTGATCGTTGCGCATCATGTAGTAAATATCTATGGTCACCCAAACAAAAGGGTAGATATTTCTATTGCAGTGATTGTAAATCTGATATATTGTGTGATAGAGGGCTTATACAAAATTTTTCAACAGATCGTGATGGGTTAATAACTAAAAGAAATCTCTGCATGAAATGCAATAATGAAGTAATAGAAAAAATGTGGCCTGACGACGACGTAGAGATATAAGATAAAGAGTTTTATTCAATCACAACTAACAAACCTGGATCATCCATAACGTAGATAAGTTCATCTGGATTTTTACTCATATAATCTTCTATTTCTCTTTTAATAGCATCAACTGGAGATTCTTCAGGTTTTTTTACTGGAGTAACACGATAGTATTTTGATAATTCTTCTGAATTCATATCTGAAACAGCTTTAATGTTTCCTTCACCAATTGATTTGAGTTCTCTAAAAGTATCTACTGGTTTTTGGTTTCCTATTTTGAAAGTTTCTTCAGTACAATAGTTGTCAAGTATATATTCTAGACCTTCTTGAAGAGGCATTTCTGCAGTCTCTTTCATAACTTTTTCATAATTTTCATTTCCTACGCCATCTGGAAGTGGAGCAACAGCAAGAATTACTCCTTTCCCATCTCTTTTCACCGCTTTCCACGCAGCATGTATGCCTTTACCAGCTTGATAGAGATTAATACCCCAACTTTGCATACCACTGATTACAATTCCAGCAGCTTTAGGAAGTTTAACTGTTCTCATTTTTGTTATAAGTTTGGATGCTTCGTCATGTAAATCAACCAAATCACCTGCATTCACATATACAATTTTTCCTTCAGTTACAATGGTATCTATACCAAAAATAGTAACTTTTTGTTTAATTATATTAACCATGTTCTTGATATCTGATATTACTGGATTTCCCTCTGTAGTTCCCAAACTACATTCATGAACAAATCCTAACTCTCTATCAAACATTTTTGGATGATTCTTTCTTACAGTATTTCTACTAGCAATACCTGGACATATTTCTTTAATTGTGCCTGCTTGCCCAGCGAAATAATGTAATTCTGTATCTGTTACAGGGATTAAGATTGATGATTCAAATGCTAGAGCATTAAAAGCTAACGGAGTCCCTACATCACTTTTTCCAATGCTAACTACATCTTTATCGCAATCGTGAGCGATGATATTTTCCTTCCATTCTTGGTAAAAACTTTCACCCACAATCTTACTGTACTCATCTGTTCTTGGGAGTCTATGAGTTCCTGTTGCTATTAAAACCTTAATATCTTCTTTTGGAACTCCTAAAGAAAGAGTTTTCTTTATCATTAAAGGAAGAATTATTTTTGTATGAATATTGGGTCTTGTATGGTCATCAACTACAAGAACAATGGGTCTACCTTTTTCGTATTTCTCTTTTACGAGTTCATTATAAGACTTATCATAACCAATTGGATTATTCAGAACTTGTTCTAAAGCATCTTCGAAGCTTCCATCATACATTTTCTTCTTGGAAAAATCAGGAGGATGAAGAAACTTTGTTTGTTTTTCATATTTAATAGGGATAAAATTGTTAATTATTTCATTACCCCATGAGATTGGAGTATCTAAATAATCATTACTCATATTTTTTTCCACTCACTCTTATTTATAAAATCTATTATTTTGCAATAATTGTGCTTTAATCTGACTTTACCAATTAATTTTTAACTGAATCTCATTTGTCTGTCTTAATGATACGCCAAGAAGTTCTCCTTCATCCTTCACGAGATAAAAACCTTCGTACAGTATCTGGTGGATTCATAATTGCGGGACTTTGTATGGGCTTCTGGAATGTCATTTTTCAACCATATCTTGTTGACTTTATACCCTCAGAATCTATTTTTGGACTTGTGATGACATTTTTTTCACTTTTTCAAATCATCCCTTTAATCTTCATCTCAAAAGTAGGTGATAGGATTGGGAGAAAGAGAGTATATCTTGCAGGAATATTTCTGTATATTCCTTCAATGGTAATGTTTGCTTTAGCAGGACATGTTACAATAGCAGAACCACTATTTCTCATTATTACGCCATTACTACTTACTTCATTGGGTTTTGGTATTAATGATCCTTCAATGTCATCTTTGATTGCAGAAAGTAGTAAAGAGGAGAAAAGAACTTCATCATTTACAATTGTTAATCTTGGTTATTGGATTGCTACATCTATTGGACCATTGGTTATCAGGTTCTTCTCTGAAGGAATTCCAATGCACTACTTCTTCTATGGATTAGTTGGTGGAAATACATTGCTGTTCTGTTATTATTTGTTTTTCCTCAAAGAACCTTTAGTTATCAAAGACCATACTTCCAACATTGTCAAACAGTTTCTTCAAGCAATGAAAGCATTAGTAACTTTATTTGCTCAAATCTTTATATCCCTCTTCATTTATCTCTTAATACCATTTTATCTTGTTTTTCGAAAAAGAATAAACACTAGTAGAGAAAATAAAATACTAAATAATGTTGAAAGAGAGCTTATCCTTTTTCAAGACATTTTCAAAAATCCAGGTGTCAAATATGCAATAGGATTTTTTGCTTTTGATTCTCTTGTTTTTGGATTAAGTCTTAGTATTTTCTATGGTGCAATCAAGTACGTGTATTCTTATAATGAAACTCACATTGCGATGATTCAACTAGTTTTCAATATTAGCACAATTATTTGTTTTATCCCACTGACAAAGCTTTCTGATAAACTAAAAAGTAACGAGCTAATAACCATGAGCATAATAATAGGTAGTTTAGCTTTTTCAAGTAATATAATCGCTCATTTCACTTTACCAGAATACCGTTTGTATGTTTTACTAGTAGGTTGGGCAGGATTAGGAGCTAGTGTTGCTTTTTGGGTTCCAGGAATTCTAACAATCCTTACTGATTATGATAAGAGAAGAAGAGCTGAAATTTATGGAATGGTTACAGGAATTAAATCATTAGGTTGGATGCCTACAGCTGTTATCGCAGGAATTATACTAGATAGAACTATAGTCAGATTTGGAATGATAATTCCATTTATTATCAGTCTCATACTTCTTCCAATAGAAATATTTCTAGGTATAAAATTTCCAGTCAAAGAAAAAGAAGAAAAAACGAAAGAAAAAAGCTAAAATGGTTTCTCTGTAA
Source organism: Candidatus Heimdallarchaeota archaeon (assembly GCA_016839945.1). GTDB lineage: Archaea > Asgardarchaeota > Heimdallarchaeia > Heimdallarchaeales > Heimdallarchaeaceae > UBA460. The sequence goes on from JAEOTE010000108.1 coordinate 6,762, forward strand.
TCCTTATACTAATTTCCTTAGAGATTTCTTCCCACACCCAGTTGAGAAATTCCTTGATATGTCCTTCACTCCCTTTCTTGTAAAAGAAGTAAGCTACTAACCAGAAATCGCTTTCAGTATTTGCTAACTGCTTCAGAAACCATCCTTCATGCATTTCGGAAGTATTAATATCTATTTTTTCGAATTTTTTCATTTCATCAGTCGAAAGAGAGGATTTTGCAATAATCTCTTCATCCATTGAAAAAGAGGTTAATAATTCAGAGAAAAGCATCACACTATCTTTCTCCTGTAATTCTTCATTTTTTGCAAATGTGAACACTTTACCTTGATCGATGTCACCAATAAATAAATCTGCAAAGTACACTTTTCCTTCTTTTTCTAGAATTTCTAGTTTATGTTTCAATTCTTCTAAGAAAGAATCTTCAATTTTTTCAATTGGTAAAACTTGTGTGTATTTAGCTATTTGTAAAACTTTTTCCATGATGTCACTTGGGGGAGAAAACACTTCAAAAGTAAGATATTGAGACATTAATTCAAAAACTGCTTGTCCTCTCTGTTCTATATATTGATTATTTTCATAAAGATCAGTGAAGAAAACAAATCTCAGAGGATTGGTTTCACCGAGAGGGGGGTAAAGATAAATCTTAATATCCTCCAAAGAAGCATTCACTAATCCCCTATCATCAGCTGTACATTCTATAACAAAGTTATTCAAAGCACTAATCATTGGCCACAGTAATTCCTCACTAATTCCAATTGAACCATCAGAAAAGATGGTTCGTCCTATCCCAGACTCAATATCCATAAAAGCGAGCAATTTTATCATAAATATGTTTACATATATTAAATTGATAAGAATATCTATTTTTTGGGGGAATAGGCAATAAGCTTATTAATTGAATATAATATTTTAACAAAAAAAACGATGATACTATGCAACTGGAGCACTCTGCTGGGATTGTTATTTATAATAGAGGACGTTACTTACTATTAAACTATGGAAAAAGTAGAGTAACCGAGAATCGTTGGGGTTTAACTAAGGGAAGGAAGGAAGAAAATGAAACAATTATGCAAACAGCTCTTCGTGAAGCTTTTGAAGAAACAGGTTTAAAGGACATTTCTATTTTAGAAGAATTCAAACATAAGATAGTTTATTACTTTACAAGAGGTCCAAATAGAATCAAAAAGACAGTTACTTATTTAATAGGTATATCTTCTTCCAGAGACGTTCAAATATCAAAAGAGCACATAGGTTTTCATTGGGCAACATATGAAGAAGCTTTAGAGATGTTAACTTTTGAGAATACAAGAAAAGTAATAAGAGCCTCTGAAAGGTATCTACGTGAAAATGAGCTGGCGAAAAAACCTGATGAGGGTGTTTGATTGGTTTTAACTGAAAAGGACTTGATAACTAAACCGATTATTAAGAGACCTAAAACATTCAATCCTCTTGGAGCTATGCTTACTGGAATTTTAATGGGGATAGGTCATGGTCTTATTAATAACAGTTTGATTAAGAAAAACACTCATTTTGGTTTAGGAATTTTAGGGTTCTTTTTGATAATAATATCAGTTGCATCTATATTAGCTGCAATATCACTCTCTGCTAAAACTGCGGTTTTCAATTCAAGAATCGAAGAACATAGGAAGCTCGAAGCACAAGCTATATTCCAGGTTATGCTTTTTTATCTTGGTTACTTCCCTCTTTATGGATTTTCTTTAATCTTCCTAACAAGTGGAGTAGATTTCTGGAAAATTATTGTTCTAAGTTTAAGTGTTGTTGTTGTCTTTACATTATTATTCATTTATGACATTAAAATCCTAAATGTTAAAGAAATAAAGTATGCAGACTTAAGAGAAATGCTTTTTCAACCTCAAAGGATATTATTCATTCTACTGAGCTTCATTCCCTCTGTAATATCTACAATCCTTCTATTCTTTCTGTAAATACCTAATATTATAGAATCCTAAAATCTTGAGAGATAAGATCTTTTTGAACTGCTTGAAAGCTCTTAATTGCGTTATCTCTATCAACTTTTTCTGAAACCTTATCAACACTTTTAAGTATACTTCCTTTGAATTTCCATAACTCCACACTATAAACATAAGCATCTGGTTCTGGTATATGAAGTCCTGATCTATCATATACATATCCTGATCTTTGTCCGAATGAGAGCATTAAAATGAACCAATAATGAGGTTTTGGATCTTCTTCTGGATTTTCAGATTGCTTTTCAAGTGATAATGTTTCTTCTATTGTTCCACTTTTAGTATTTGCAGAAAGCTCTAATTTCTTCAAATTTTTATAAACATCTGCAGGTAACTTTCTAGAGGACATGTAAACAACATAATAAAATGACATTAACCTATTAAAAATTTAACGTTTCACAGTCATTTTAAACGAAAAATGTATTTTCTCCAATCTATGCGTGTCTAGGCATTTTTAACATAAGAATAGATATTTTTTTCTTGGTTTATCTTGAAAAAAAACCAAAAATATGATATTTTTATAGTAAAATCTCTTCTTGCTTTTAAATTATTTAAATAAAAAGGGTTTAAATATCACAGAAGTAATAATTTGGTATATAATATAGAGTAGAATAGTGAATTTGGAATGTCAGAATCTCCTTCTCCTATAAAATGTATGATTCTTGATTTAGATTTCTTTATTGAAGAGAAGGAAAGAGGGAGAGAAGAACCCATTATCAGAATAAGGGGAAAGACAAGGGATAATGAAGTCATAAATATTCATGTCAGAGATTTCTATCCCTATTTCTATATTGATGACGTTCCTGAGACTACAAATACCATCCAAAGCACTCTGTTTGCTGAAAAGGAATTTGAAGAATGGATTCATGATCATTATCAACTTACAAAATATAGGTATTATCAAAACAAACCTATTTATCTTTACAAAATTCTTGGTAGGAATCCTTGGAGAATACAACATTATAGCAGATTCCTTCTAAAGAAAGATATCAAAAGTTATGAAAATGATATTTCTTATACATCAAGATTTCTAATTGATACGAAATGTAAAGGTCTTAATTGGATTGAAATTCGCAATTACGAAGAAACCAGACCTACGGAATTTGGAAGAGTCTATGAAGTAAATTATGAAGATGTAATTCCAATTGATGAGGATCCTTTCCCACACAATATCTTAAGTTTAGGAATTGTTGTTAATTCCATAACAGATGAAGGCAAAAAAATACAAAATTTTGCTAGTATATTAAGAGAAGGAGACCAACGAATAATTTCTGCTTGTATAAGCTGGGGACACGAAGAAGGCAAAACAGAACGTAAACATTTCTTACTTGAAAATGAAACAGATAAGGATGAAAGGGATCTCCTCCAAAATTTAGTTAATGCTATTCACACTATTTCACCTGATATTATTGTAACATTTGATGGAAACCGAATTGTTTTGCCATATATTTTCGCTAGAATGGGAAAACTAGGATTGAATCCTGATTCTTTCAGTCCTCTCGAAAATGCTCGAATAAAAAACCCAATTGGTTATCTAGGATATAGAATTCCAGGATATATCTTCTATGATTTAGTAAAGAGTACTCGTTGGTTAAGAACAAGAAGCGGGAAGAAAGCATTAACTGATTTAGCTTTTGATTTCATAGATTTTGAAAGAAAAGGAGATTATGATACTGTTAACAATGTATGGTTTGAAGTTGTAAAAAGAAACGACGAGAGCAAGAAAGAAGAGCTTCTGAAGCTTTGTCTAGAAGATTCTCACATTATTCACTCTTTATTCTTTGCAATGGGTATGCAAGAATGGATCGAAGTTATGAAATTAGTTGGTATAAGGCCATCAGAAGGTATTTATTCAACACCAAGACATCTTGGGGAATTTCAATTATTAAGAATTCTTCATCATAAAGATACTCTCATTCCTTCAGAGCCGACTCAAGATGAACTAGCAGCTAGAAAGAGCACTAGATCCCTAGCAGTAGGAGGTTTTGTACTTGTTCCAAAAGGAACTTTGCATGAAGCGGTTTTAATAGTTGATTTCAGTTCTATGTTTCCAAGCATTATGGTTGCTTACAATATTGGAGGAGAGAGTTTTGATGGTGCTATATCACTGCCAAATCAAAAATTCAGGAAAGAACCTGACACTGGACTTAGAATAATGCAGAGACAGGTTCTCACTGAAAGAAAAAACGTTAAAAAACAAATTCATGAACTTCAGACTTTCATACGCTCATATGCTGATAAAAAGAAAAAAGCATCCTTAGAATCGGATCTTAAAAAATTAAAAATACAATCAAATGCTTATAAGGTTGTAGCAAATTCTATGTATGGGAGTCATAATTACGTAGGGAGTCGGTTCTATGATACAGAGATATCTAATTCAATCACAAGTATATCAAAGGATCATATTAAGAAAGTAGATCAATGGACGCAAGAATTTTCTGAAAACAAGTGTCAGGTTATCTATGGGGACACGGATAGTGTGTTCATCAAGCTCTCTGAAAAAGACAAAGTGTTTGAGATTCTTGAAAAGACAAAACAAGGAAAAGTAGTAACGGTTAAAGATATTCCAGAAGCTGAAAATCTCTTAAATTATTTTGAATCCAAACTTCCAAAAGAAATGTCTTTGGATTTTGTAGATTTAGCATTACGTATAGTATTCGCACCAGAAACCAAAAAACGTTATAGCTATATCAGTGCGATGACGGGTGAATTAACTATAGTTGGCTTTGAAGCTATAAGAAGAGATACATCTCCTCTAGCTAGAGAGGTACAAACTGCAGCCTTACAAACTGTATTAGAAGAAGGAGACATTAGCAAAGCTCGAAAACAAGTTATCGAAATGTGTTTAGATTTCAAGAATCTAGCAACAGATCAAATTTTTGAAAAAACAACTATACTTGGACCTATTCGTAGGAATCCAAAAGAATACAAAAGCAAAACTCCAGCGATAGGAGCGATTGAAGATTTTGCTAGAATTAATAGTCTTAATATTGAGGAGATTTGGAAAGAGTATGAACGATTTCCTTATGTTATTCACAAAGGAAATGTACCATTGTACAAAAGATCAAAACATCCTTCAGTAGCAGATCCTGAGAGAATTGATAGAGAGCATTACATACTTGAAGCTCTACGAGATGTTCAAAGGATAGGAGTGAAAGTTGAACTAAAGGATATAACTCCCTCTAGTCAAAAAACACTTGATTTTACAAACAGCTTCAAATCAGAAAAATAGTTATTCTTACAAACTATGTAATTATTTTTAGTGATTAAATCTCAGAGATTTCTTCATAAAGCAAAGCTAAAAGATTCTCTACATCTTTCTTGTAATCTTCAGTTTCCACTAGTTTCTTTATAGCATTTATTACAGAAAGATTAGTAAATAATAAAATTAAATTCCAAAGTTTATCATCTAGCTCCAATTTATAATCTTCATATAGAGAGTCCATAGTTTCGTGTGATAAGTCCACTAAGTGCTTAACGATAGATGTAAGAATCTCAATTTTAGGCTCTGTAACATCTTTGAAGAAGTTTTTAGCCATTTTTCTTACAATCCTTTCTACAGGTTTTTCTTGAATTGGAATTCTAGATTTTAAATCAGATGAAGCCATATCATTAAATGGATCCCAAGAAATAAGATTAATTCCATCAGGATTGTAATTTGCTTTGTAAAACTTTATTGTTTTTTTCATGTTCTTAATAGTCTCCTCCCTAACTACGCGAACAAGCTGAGAATCTAATAAAATCTTAAGATGGTGGTGAACTGCTTGTGGGGTACTTTGAACTTTTTCAGCTATTTGAGAAAGATTTAGTTCTTCCCTAATTATATGTCTTAAAATTTCTAATCTTTTGCTTGATCCCAAAGCTTTACTCATCTCAACTGTTTCTCCCTTCTTCAGGCGTATTATATTCAAATCCTTGACTTCAGTATCATCTGGATTTATCCGTGTATTCATTTTGATGTATACCTAGTGAAAGTACAACTTTTAATTTTTGTAGTTTTTGGTAGTTTTCCGTTTTTACAGTGTTTTTAGATATTTTTCGATTATGTAAAATCTTGTTTTGTTTTTCATCGACACCTTTATAGAAGAATAAGACAAGAAATACACGCTTAATAGCAACATCAGTGATTCATTTGAAGTTGTTTGAAGCTGACTATTATGAAAAACGGGACGGGAAGAAGATTCACTGTCTTTTATGCCCTAGAAGTTGTATAATACAACTTGGAAATCTAGGAAACTGCAACGCTAGAAAAAATAACGATGGAGTTTTGTATGCTCTTGGTTATAATAGATTTACTTCAGTTCATGATGATCCTATTGAAAAGAAACCAATCTATCATTACAAACCTGGAACTTACACAATGAGTTTTGGATCAGCTGGATGTAACCTTTCTTGTCTCCATTGTCAGAATTTTACAATCAGTCAAATTTCAGCTGAAAATAATAACCTCATTGAAGTCTCTTCACAACACGCTATTGATTTATCGCGTAAACATAACTGTGAAACAATTGCTTATACATATAATGAACCATTGATAAATTTTGAATGGATAAGAGATACTGGTAAATTAGCTCATGAAAATGGACTTGGTAATATCCTTGTTTCTAATGGATTAATAAATGAGAAACCCTTAGAAGAGTTATTTGGTATCATAGATGCAGCGAATATTGACATCAAAGCTTTTACTGAAGAATTTTACAAAAATGTAACAGCCTTTCCTGGGCTCAATCGAATTAAAAAGAACGCTATCAAGATGTGGGAAAATGATATCCACATTGAATTAACTATGTTATTAATTCCTGAACACAATGATAATCCTTCAGAAATCAGACAGTTTGCTGAATGGGTCAAAGAATCTATGAGTGATAGGGTTCCTGTACATTTTAGCAGATTTTACCCTCACTACAAGATGCAGCATGTACCAGCTACGCCAGTTGAAACAATTTTAAATGCAAAGAAGATTGCTGAAGCTGCTGGATTAAAGTATGTTTATACTGGAAATCTACCTTTCTCTGAAATTAACACAACAAAATGTACTGCTTGCGATGCTGTCTTAGTTGATCGCACTGGATACCACATTAAGAAGAAGGATCTAAATAAAGAAGGCAAATGTGGAAAATGTGGGAATATATCTGATATTGCTATGTAGCATTTTGAATTCTTGGAAACCAGTAGACGAATAATTAAGTTTATAATTACAGTTTTTTAGGAAGAGATGAATGTTAGACACACTAGAACAAGTGATAAACGAAGTTACGTTGAGTCCAAAGGATTTCTTAGATATAAGGTACTCGCATACGATGGGAGAATCTTTCACTTTCAGAAATGATAGATTTGATAGCGTAAGTAACCAAACTATTGGTGGAATTGCAATCAGAGCTTTAATTGATAATGCATGGGGATTTACATCAATTGTAGAAACTGAAAAAGAATCAATTCTGAATGCTGTTAAGAAAGTAATAAAAATAGCAAAAATCGGTTCAAAGTATACTGATCAAGAAAGGAAAATTAGTGACAAATGGGTTTTTGAGGGAAAAGGATCAACCAAGGTAAAAATAGATCCAAGGGATATTGATAAAGAAACTAAATTCGAAAAAGTGATAGGGATAGAAAAAGCTGCTCGTAAATATTCAGATAGAATTGCTGAAGCCTCTTCAACATACCAAGAATCACATAGCAATGAAATCATTGTTAATAATAGGGGAACAAGAATAGAAAATGATGTTCATGTAATTAGGTTAATGAAAAACATAGTTGGGAGAGAAGGAACAAAAATGCAAAATGTGTTTGATTCTACTGGCGGTTCTGGAGGTTGGGAATTGGTTGAAAACTGGGTTCCAGAGGATGAGGGAATAAAAGCAGCTGTTCAAGCAGAAAAACTACTAAGTGCTAGAAGTCCTCCAAGTGGGAAAATGAACGTGATAATGGATTCTTCATTAACTGGTGTTTATATTCATGAAGCTCTAGGTCATGCAGTTGAAGCTGATGGTGTTATCGCTAAATATTCGATTTTGGAAGGAAGGATTAATGAAAAAATTGGTATTGACCAACTTGATGTTTATGATGATCCAACCATTCCAACTCTAAGAGGTTCTTACGAATATGATTCTGAGGGAACAAAGACTAAGAAGAGAACAATTATTAAAGAAGGAATTCTAAAAGGATACTTCCACACTTTGGAAACAGCAACAGCATTAGATATGGAACCTAAAGGTGGTGGAAGAGCTCTAAATTTCAATGTTACTCCTCTAGCTAGAATGGGAAATACTTACATAGATTCTGGAGACATGAAATTAGAGGAAATTGTTGAAATTGCTAAGGATGGGGTTTATCTAAGAGAAAGTAATAGTGGTTATGTTGTTCCAGCTAAAGGTCAATTTTATTTTAATTGTCAATATGGTTATTTCATTGAAAATGGAGAAATAACAGATATGATGGGAAATGTTGGGATGTCAGGTATGATATTAGAGGTTCTACAGAACACTTTTGCAATTGGTGATAGTTGGGAACCAGCATTTCGAGGTTCATGTGGGAAAATGGGACAATGGATTCCTATATCAGGCGGCGGTCCTAATTTGGGTGTTTCAGATTTAGTTGTAGGAGGGAATGTCTAATGTCTTCTGAAATCAAACATCATGATTTGGCAAAACATATTATAGACTATGGAATATCTCTCGGTGCAGATCAAATAGAAGCATACGTTTTATTTGGATCAGTTCGTAGTGTTCAAATAGAAAGAGGATCAATTCGTCGTTTTACAGATAAGAGTAATTCAGGTTTAGGAATTAGACTGATAAAAGATAAATCAATAGGTATGGCTTCAACCACAATTTTCACTTCAGATTCTATTGAAAGCACTGTTAAAAATGCTTATGCATTAGCCAAAGTTAGTCCTCCAGATCAGAATTTTAATTCTCTTCCAAATGATACTAGACAATCTCAACCCATACCTGATAAATTTGACAAAAATATTGCAGAAATGCCAATTGAAGATTTTACAGAAATACTCTTAGAATCTATTCAAGAAGCTACCATCAGAGAGGATGCAGTTATTAATGGAAATTTCAGTGTAGGATATGGAGAACGAGTGATAATTAATTCACTTGGAACTGAAAGATCTTCTAATCAGACTTCTATTAGTGGTTATTTAGATGTTAAACTTCAAGATGGAGATGATGTTGGAAATTCATACTATTATGATGCTGCAACTACTCTGAAAAATTTTGATTATATCAAGATAGGAAAAACAGCTGGAGAAAGAGCTAAAAAGATGCTAGGTTCGAAGAAAATAACTACTGCAACTTTACCTATCTTACTCGATCCAGAGAGTACCTATGGTACAATTGCGACTATACTTGCTAGTGGCATTAATGCATTCAGTGTATATAATAAAACAGCATTTTTTATCGATAAAATTGGCGATAAGATATCCTCTGATAAGTTAAACATAATTGATGACCCTTTTTATCCTGGTGGTACTGATTCAGCTTCATATGACGACGAAGGTGTAATTCCGCAAAAATTGTCTCTAGTTAAGGAAGGTATTCTTCAAACATACATTACAGATTCTTATACAGCTCCACTTGTCAACTTGGAAAACACAGGACACGCTTCAAGAGGTTCTTTCGCTGCCAGACCAAGTCCAGCTCCTTACACCCTTCAAATTGGTAAGGGAAGCACTTCTAAAGATTCAATGTTAGAAGACATGAAGGAGGGGATTTTATTGATATCATCTTCTCTCAATCCTATTGGAAGGAATCCTCAGATATCCACTCAAATAAATCAAGGATTTTTCGTTAAAAATGGAGAGATTGTACATCCAATTAAAAATGCAGTTATTGGAAGTACTGTTTTTGATGTTTATGAGAAAATCAATGTTGTTAGTAAAGAAATAGAAAATAGAAGTGGTCATATAGCACCATGGATGGAATTATTACCACTACAAGTAAGTGGTGGAAAATAATAATTCTTTTTATCTTTTCAAATCAAAAAACTTATTTCTTTGCAAATTATTTTTCTTCTAATGGTAACAATTAGTTTATCTTTTTTAGCAAATTTTCTTTCTATCCTAGTTAACCTACTTCTTTTACTTCTCAAACTGATTGTTGGATTTATTTTTAATTCTATAAGTTTAGTTGCAGATGGTTTTGATTCTGCTCTGGATTTAGTTACTGCTTCCTTTGCAGGTGTAGGTGAAAGAATAAGTAAAAAACCAGCAGATCAATCACATCCTTTCGGTCATCAAAAATTTCAATTTATTTTCAGTTTTGCAATAGCTCTTACACTATTTTTTTCCTCATATTACATTGCTGATGAGTCTATAAGCCGTTTAATAGAAGGAATACAACTAGAATTTAGCATCCTTGTACTTATAGCAGCTTTGATTTCTTTTTTTGGAAAAATGATTCTTGCATTAATATTGTATAGAATTGGAAACAAATTGAATTCTCCAGTTTTTATCGCAAACGCAAAGAATTATAGAACGGATGCTTTTTCTTCAATCTTTGTTATTATCGCTTATATTGGAGTTAGATTCAATGTGATGTGGCTTGATCCTGCTAGCGCTTTTATTATTGTAGGATTGATTTTATTTACAGGATTAGATATAATTAGAAACGCTCTACCTGATTTATTAGATAAAGGACCCCCCAAAGAAGTCTTGGATAAACTGAAAAAAATTACTTTATCCTTCAAAGAAGTCAAAGAAGTACATATTATTAGATTAAGATCCCTATTAGGTAAATTCACAGGTGATTTCCACATACTTGTTGATCCAGAGATGTCAATTTTGGAAGCTCATGCAGTTTCAGAACAAGTAAAAGAAAAACTAGAATTAGAAGAAGAATTCACGAATATAATTATTCACATAGAACCTTTTACGCCAGAAGAAGTTTTAGAAGCTAATAATTCAAAAAATATCTAACCTTGTATAGATCTTTCTTTTCTTTTCCAAGCTTTTGACATTAAGCTTATTTCTCCACTATGTTGATTTAGATGAAATATATACTCGAATAACCAATCTTCAACACTCATTGAATATTCTTTATAATTTCTAAGTTCTCCCAAAATTTCATCGCTTAATTTACTGAAATTACTTTCTACATAAGAAACTAGTTTGTCAAATTTTACAACTAATTGTTCATTGGATAGTTTTTCATCAAATTTTGGTGAACTTTCGCGTTTAACTTGTTTATTCAAAATTACATCTGCAATCCATTTTTGGTCCTGAATACTATGCTGAATAATCCAACTAACTGAATTAGTAAATTCATGGATTTTCCATTCCAAGATCTCTTCAGACAAATGCGTAATAAAATCACGAAATGCATCGTGTGATTTTTTTACTAATTTTATATAGTTTTGTAGTTCATTATTACTCATTGATATTTATGAAATTTATTTGTTCTATTTAAAAACTAGGTTTTTCAGAATAACTTACTGAAAGATTTTTAATTACTTATCCATTATGAAAAATGAATGCTAGATTTAGATATAAAGACTGATGTTCTCATTGTTGGTGCAGGACCTGCAGGTATCAGTCTTGCCATAAATCTTGGAAAAAGAAACATTTCTTGTATTTTAGTGGATCAGAAAACAAAGAAAATGATTGGATATAAACCCTGTGGAGATGCTCTCTCTCTAAAAGCAGCGGGAATATTATTTGAACTCTGTGGGATCAACCCTCCGAAGGGAGAAGAAATATCAGAGAGGTTGGATACTGCTCATTTTCAACCAACACTAGACTATGAATTGAAAATCCATCATTCATCACAAACTGTTGACAGATTGAAATATGGACAACGATTATTGAAAACCTTAATATCAGATTTTCCTTGTGTTGAAATCAAACCAAAACACAAGGTTGTTGACACAATTATCGAAGATGGTAAAGTAGTTGGTTGTAGAATTCGTCAAGAGAATGGGAAGATAATAAAGATTTATGCAAAAATAGTAGCGGATTGTTCTGGTGTTACAGGCATTGTAAGAAGAAACATCACTGAAGATGTTTCAGATAAGTTTCCTAAGAAGCTGCATAATAAAGAGATAATTGTTTCTTATAGAGAAATAATCGAATTACCAAAACCTCACAAATATCAAAAACAAATGAGGATAGAATATCATGAAGAGTTACCAGCTCCGGGTTATTTTTGGATTTTCTCAAAAGGTGAAAAGACTCTAAATATTGGTGTTGGATGGTTAATTAACGATTATAATAAGCAATTTAGTGCAAAGAAAATATGTGAACAGCTTCGAAACAAATTTTTCCCCAAAGCGAAAATTATCGACGCTGCTGGTGATACTTTAACTGGAAGATTGCCATTATATTCTATGGTTGGAAATGGTTTTATAACTTGTGGAGATTCTGCTGCATTAGTTAACCCAATTAGTGGAGAAGGTCATGCTCCTGCCTTATTAAGTGGTTTCTATGCAGCAGAAGTACTTGAACTAGCAATAAGAAACCAAGACTATAGTGAAGAAGCTTTGTGGGATTTCAATGTGAAAATATGGGATATGTATGGTTATGATGGAGGGTTAGGGATTGCTGTTCATAAATTACTAAATTCAGTTCCATTTAGGGATTTTTCATTTCTATTTGAGAAAGAGATAATCTCTCAAAAAGATGTAGACGCAATAATGGATGATTATTCAGTAAAACTACCAATTTTCCAGAAAATTATCAAGGGACTGAGAAAACCAGTGTTACTCTTTAAGGTTGCAAAGGGATTATTACTTGCTGAAAGGATAAAAAAACTATCAAAGAATTATCCCAAAAATACAAAGAAATTTTATAGATGGATGAAGAAAATTAAAAGAATAGAAAAAAGAAGAATTTAATCAGTCATAATCCTTCCATCTTGGATATTTACAATTTTATCACAGACTTTTGCCATTTCTAAATCATGTGTTACTAAAATAACTGTAGTATTTTTCTCCTTAGAAAATCTGCTAATTAGTTCTATTACTTTTTGTCCTGTTTGTGAGTCTAAATCTCCAGTTGGTTCATCTGCAAAAAGAACAACTGGATCATTAATCATTGCTCTCGCAATAGTTACTCTTTGAAGTTGCCCTCCACTTAATTTGATTGGAAATTGATTTTGAAATCTTTCTAGTTCAACTTCTTCGATTAATTCCAATGCTCTTTTTCTAACTTCTCTTCTATTTCTACCTACCATTAATCCAGGTAACATAACATTTTCAAGAACTGTCAATTGCGGTATTAGGTTATAGTATTGAAAAATAAAACCCATATTCTTTCTTCTAAACATAGATAATTCTGAATCTGATAAAAGATCAATATTCTTACCTAATAGAAAAACAGCTCCTCTACTAGGAGTATCCAAACCAGATAAAAGATTTAGTAAGGTAGTTTTTCCACTTCCTGAAGGACCAACTATTGATATCATTTCACCTTTTTTCAGCTCTAAATCTACTCCTCGTAATGCGTAAACTGTTGAGCCTAATAATCGATATGTTTTGAACAAAGATACTCCTTTTAGTATTATATCAGGGGATACTTCTATTTCAGTTTCTTTCTCATGACTAATTTCAGATGGGATTGTTTGAAAGTAAGCTAAATCTCTAAACTTATCGGAATAAAATTTGAGAAGTTGAATTTCTGCTAGTGTACTAACAACTATATTGGAGAGATCACTTACGTCAGGACTTTGAACATCTGGAACATCTTTGAATTTATTGATAATCTCTAATAAAATCTGGTAAGTGTGTTTTACTCTCTTTTGAATAAAATCTAGCTTTGAGATATAATCATCACAATTAATCGTACTTTCTAGTAGCATTAAATAATCCATTAGAGGACTATAGTCTAATTTCTCCACTTGCTCAATTAAATCTCTTCTAACTTCTGATATCCTTTTAATCTGTTTATGTAAAATCGAGATAACTTGTTGTGTTGAGGATAATAATCCGAAAACTACTCGAAGTATTCTCCAGAGCTTATCAGTCATTTCTTTTTCAATTTTAGCCACATAATCTTTATCTGTGAATGTCTTTTCAAGTAGATTTATTGCATCTTCAGCTGAATTTAACATTGGATTTAAGTTGTTAATACAAGTTTTTCCAAATTGCATTATAACTAGATTTTCTGATATTGTTCTCAGTGGAATGTTACTTTCCTTGTCGTCAACTTCTCGTTTCAGAATGAGATCTGGCATCATTATTATATCTGCATGTTCTTTTGGAAAATCCCAGATTGTTATAAAACTATTAAGTAGAACATCACTTACATGCTTTACGACCCTGTCGTCAATATCATTTGCTTTTTCTTCAATTTGTTTAACTAAACTTGAAATATCTTCAGTTTTTGAATTCTTGACTAGTTGAGTTAACATTTTAGTAATATCTTTAATTTCGATATTTTGACGAATCTTCTTAGCATATAGTGAACACTCATTTTGACAGTAGTTATGCAGTATTTGTTCTACTTGATTTACAACGTTCTTTCTTTGATCTTGATGTTCAACAAGTTCTAAAGGAAATTCACAAGTTATGAATAGAAATGTATTTACTTCAAGAGTTTTGAATGAAGAAGCTTTCAATTTTCTTGTTAGGTATTTCTTAAATTTTCTAATGAGTACAATTAAAGAATCTCTATTAAGCTTATTAATGAGAATTCCAATCGTTAGTTCAACTTGAGGAATTTGAACTTCAGTGGTAGATAAGATTTCTTGTGTCATTTCCTACCATCTCCATAATCAACTATTTCTCCGTCAACTATTCTTATGATTCTGTGACAAAAACTAGCAATATATTCGGAATGAGTAACAACTAAGAAAGTTTGTTTGTAATTTTCATTAATTGAGACAAAAAGATTCATAATTTCAGTAGATGTATCTTGATCGAGGTCACCAGTAGGTTCATCTCCTAATATTATAGCAGGAGACATTAACAATGCTCTAGAAACGGCGACCCTTTGTTGTTCCCCGCCACTTAACTCATTTGGGAGATGATAAATTTTATCTCCAAGTCCCATTTGTCTCAACATCATCTTAGCTTCTTCTTCAGCTTCAAGACGAGTTGTTTCTGTTAATAATAATGGAAGAACAGTATTCTCAAGAGCAGACAAAAATTCAAAGAGGTTGAATAACTGAAAAATGTATCCGATATTTCTTAATCTAAAATTTGTCATGTCAATATCAGTTAGTAGACTTATGTCTTGATTTTCAATGTATATTTTTCCGCTAGTAGGTTGATCAATACCTCCTAAAAGGTTTAGAAGCGTCGTTTTACCGCATCCTGAAGGTCCCATGATTCCAACCATTTCTCCTCTTTTAATTTCAATATCAATACCATTTAACGCATGAACTTCCATTGGTGTATCTTGAGCATATATCTTATGGAGATTTTCAGTTTTTACTATAATATCATCTATCATTTTATATCACCCAACATACCTTATTGCTTCTGCAGGAGTAATTTGGCTTGCTCTTATTCCTGGAATTATTGAAGCTAGAAGTGCTATTCCTATCATTATTCCCGTATATATTAGAACTCTCACAACTGGAATGATTAACAGCCAGTCGAATACTCTGGCTAAAGCCCATCCTAGTAGTACGCTATTTACTATTCCCATAACTAAACCAAGAATTGCTAAGATGAACAATTCTATCATTATTGATTGAATGATTTGCCTTTTCTTGTATCCAATAGCTCTCATCATACCTATTTCTCGACGTCTTTCAGATACATTTCTAACAGCAATAATCACCATTCCTAGAGCTCCAACAACTAAACCAAAACTAACAAAATATTGCATGAAATCAAATGTTCTTACTTGGAAATCAACTATCTCTAACATCTCATCCCAAACATTTGTTGCTGAAGCTGCTACAAAATCCTCTGTTTGAATTAGAACAGAATCATTCCCATTAAAGAATTCTTCAATTTTTTCTGCAATGATTGAATTTCTTCCAGTTCTGAATTCTTCATTAGTGCTTACAAGATATTTAGTATGTTTTGGATAGAGTGCGAAGTTAAGATATAGAAATGGATACAAATCTGGAGTAATGAGCAAAGCAGGAAAACTACTGCTTATGCTGAAAGGATATAAGCGCATAGTAGCCAAAACTATTACTTCTGTAGGATTTCCATAGAAGTTTGTTATATTGAACACATCACCAGGCATGAATATCATGCTGGTTGAGATAACAGTTGGAAGTCCATCTACGTTATCAATAAAACCTTCTTTATTGAATTTAGTTCTGTTGTAGAAGAAATCCCATATTTCATGACTATATTCACGTTGGTAACTTTCAGGAGCCGCTGGTTTATATTTTTCATTGAGTTGTGTAACTGATTGTTCAAAAATAAAATCAAATGTATAGTCATCACCTGTTTTAAAAGTATCATTGTAAATAAGATCTATAACACTTGGGAAGAAGTCAGTCGGTATTTCTAAATCTTCTACATCTTCATCCGTTTGTATGAAAGCAAGGGTTGAATTTATTCCTTGAACATTAGTAATTGAATCATCAACTTGGTATAAATCCTCTTCCACATTAATAAGAGAAATATTAGCAACTGGTGTATCTAGTTCAACAAAAATAGATGCGCCACCACTTAGAAATTCAACAGATTCTAATGTATTGTAAGCAAATGTTGACTGATATACACTTGCAAAAATATTCATTGTTAAAACTAGAGTAAATATTCCGAAGGTTAATGTACTTCTTATTGCTTTTGAGGTCATATATTTACTTGCTATTAATGAAACACCTTTTTTCATTCTTGTTCGGTATAAAATATTTCTAATGAAATTCGTAACAGCTGAAAGATTAACTCCAACCCATATAATAGTACCTAATGCCAAAACTATAGCAAGAGTGATTAATATTTTGTTATTCTCTCGTAAATCTGTTAATTGTGGTAAAGATAACAGGAGCATGAAAACTGCAATTAGAATGAATGTTAAGCCAATTCCATTACTCATTATTTTCTTTGAAAAGAAATAGCCAAGAAGTATACTTATACCTAATAGAATTCCTGCTGAAGCTCCCATGAATGTCCATTGTTCTACTGCTGTATTCCACCCATTTGCAGTGAAAAATGAATCAAAAATCAGTAAATGAGTCGTAAAAACACTGATTCCTGCTAGTATGAAAGCTATTCCCACTGCTAGAGAAACATTGCCAGCTCTTTTCCTACTAACTTTCTTTATTCCTCTAATTACTTCGATTACATCAACTCGTGATGCGCGAATTGCAGGAAAAATTCCAGCTCCAATTGCTAGAATTAAACCTATTGCAAGAGAGTATCCTATTGCTCCCCAAGTTACAACTGGTTGCAAAATAGCTTCCCCATCGAAGAATGTTTTTCCAATTTGCCAAACAAGGAATCTTGACATTCCATACCCACCAGCAACACCTAGGAATGAACCCAAAAAACCTAAAATTGCAGATTCTAGCAAAATCATTCTTATAATTTCTCTTTTTCTAGAACCAATAGCTCTAAGAATGCCTAGTTGATTTATACGATCTTCGACTTGAATAAGTTGGATATTTACTAGAAGCAATACACCTGAGAAAATAATAAGAGACCCAAACAAATTAAATGCGAGAAGTACGTCTTGCAAGACTTCATCTGCTGTTTCTAATATCAAAGCTCGAAAGGCTATAACTATGACATTATCTCCTTCTAACAGTTCTATTAACTCATCTTCAACTTCTTTTGCATACTCATTACTTACAGGAAATTCCTCATGATTGCTACTTAATGATATACTTATCTCACTACATTCATTTGGACCAAAGCCAACTATTGACCTCATATTATCTATACTTGTCCATACAGTTCTCCCACCTAGTTCCTTTCCTTTTCCCTCCTCCTTAACTAACTTGACAACTGTTACATCAAAAGTTTTGTAGTCAAATACTAGAGATGTTGCATTTAGCTCTCCAACACGGATTTTCATAACAGAATTGAGTGTTACATTTAGATCTTCAGCAAAAGTATCGCTGATCATAATATTAGTTTCATTTGAAAAAATATTGGAAAGCTCTGATTGGGAGATTATTGAACCATTTATATCATAGAATGAATCAAAAACAGGATCTTCATCTAACTCTATACCCGTATAACTAACTCCTTTTTCTAGTTCACCTGACTCCAAATTATAGATCGCGACACTTTGACTTATCCGCGCATTAATAGCCGTATAATTTATTGAAGAAGAATCAATTTTATCAATAATGTTCTGATAGTCTTGTATAGGGAAACTAAACCCTGTTATAATTATATCAATTTCACCTACTGCTTCAATAAAGAAATCAATAGCTTCTGAAGCAAAACTAGTGATTGTAATCTGAACTCCCACCATTAAACTAACGCCTAAAGATATAGCTATCAATGTACCTACATTCTTTCCTAGTCTTCGTTTGAATGTTTTTTGGATAAGCGTCCCTATGTAGCTCATATCTTTCACTCTATTCAGATAAACCTTAACGAAATTAATATTCTACTATGGTATTTAAAACATTATTTATGTCAATATTTTCGTGTTTTTCTTTGAAAACTAAATATTCTTAAATTAAATAAAAAATCAAATTTTATGAAAGAGATACTTGAAAAAGGTTCCCCATTTATAGGAGAAAAAGTAAAATTACGCCCAATAGAAAAATCAGATATAGACAAAATTATGGAACATTGGAATACTTACGAATCTAGGATATTTCTAGGAACCATTATTCCTATGTCAAGCATGATGGAAGAGGATTGGATTAATAGTGTTCATCAAAGAAGAAAAAAAATGGAAGCTTTCTATTTTGCAATTGAAGACAAAGAAACCAAAGAATTTCTTGGAACATGTGGTTTAGAGAGTATCTTCTGGACCTCACGATCAGCTGTTTTAGGAATTGCCATTCACAATCCTGAAAACCATAACAAAGGTTTTGGAACAGATACAATGAAATGCTTATTGAAATTTGGTTTTAACATTTTGAATTTAAACCGCATTGAACTTTGGGTAATGGAATACAACAAAAGAGCAATACATGTTTATGAAAAAATAGGTTTTCAAGAGATTGGCAAGAAAAGGCAAGGACATTTTATACAAGGCTCTTATCATGATATCATTGTAATGGATATCTTAAAATCAGATTTTGATGAGTAAAAAAGAAGTGTAAAACACTTCTCTATATTTTACAGAAATTAACGACTAATTTTATTGCATTTTCGATATCTTCTACATTGAGAAGACCTGCACTAGCATGGATATATCTACAAGGTACAGCAACAACACCTGATGGTATTCCAGACCTTGTCAATGAAATACTACCTGCATCTGTTCCACCTGTTACTGATTTCTTGTATTGCCATTTTATATCATCTATTTCTGCTGCTTTTTTTATTCGATCAATGATTGTTTTTGGAACAATTAGTGATCTATCAGCTGTTGTAATTGCTGGGCCTTCACCAATCTTTGTAGATACTTTTGGAATACTAACGTTGGGTACATCATTTGCTGATGTATTTTCGATTGCCAGTGCTATGTTTGGTTCAAGTGTATATGCTGCAGCTTTGGCTCCTCTTAATCCCACTTCTTCTTGTACTGCAAAATTGATTAAAAGTGTATTTGGTATTTTCTCCCCTTTTAGTGATTCTAGAACCTGGAGTATAATATTGCATCCTGTTCTATCATCAAAGGCTTTTCCTAATAGAATATCTTCATTCAACTGAATACATTCAATGTAGAAAGTTCCTACTGAACCTATATCTAATTTCCTTTCTATAACCTCTTCTTTTGTTTTGCAACCGATATCAACAAACATCTCAGTTATGTCTGGAACTTTTTCTCTCTCATCTGGTTTGGTGAAATGAGGTGGTGTTGAACTAACAACTCCAATTGTACGTTCTCTGTCCTCGTTTTGAAATTGTAATAAAGTGCTTAACATTAATCGTTTATCTACCCCTCCTAAGGGAGTTATATAGATGAATCCATCATCAGAAATATGAGTAATCATAAAACCTACTTCATCAACATGAGCATCTAGTAGAATCCTTAGTCCATTTGGATCTGAACCTTCCTTTATTGCTAAAACATTACCTAAGGGATCTATCCAAGCTTTATCTACATCAAGTTGCTCGAGTTTGAGGAGTAAATAATCTGTCACCTCTTCTTCACGTCCAGGGCACCCTATTAGATTGCTCAGCTCCTTCTGTATTGTTATAATATTTTCACGATTCACATTCATTTTAAACTCACTTTAGTATTTGTAGTAGTCATTTAAAAGTTTCTTCAAAGCAACTATAACTTATTCACTGGAAAATTCGATGAGTAGTAATCTTTATTTAATGATTTTTTTCAAGGTTTTTGATAAATATGAAAATCGTTGTGTTCATAAGTCAAATTGTCAACCCTCAAGTTAAACTACAAGGTGTTGATTACTTTGATTCATCACGAGTAAATGAAGATGATTTAATTATCAACCCATATGGAAAGAATGCTATAGAAGGTGCTTTAAAACTTAAGGAAATACTAGGTGCAGACGTTACAGCTGTCTGTTCTAAAGGTTTAAAGCCTAATAAAGCTCTTCGAGAAGCAATCGCAATGGGTTGTGATAATGCAATAGAAGTTGCAGATGAAACATTTTACACAGAAGATCCACTAATTTTAGCTAAAATTTACACTAATATCTTAGAAAAAATAGAAGAATTTGATTTAGTTCTTCTTGGGGTTGAAGAACAATCTACTAGTTCTTACGCAACTGCTGCAATGCTAGCAGAAAAACTCAATCTCCCAAGTGTGCTTTACGCAGAAGAAATAGAAATTCAAGGAGATAAATTAAGAGTTGGTCATGTTTTAGAAGGTGGAAGAAAAATTGTTGAAATGCCTATGAAAGGAATTATCAGTTGTAGTGATAGTCAATTTTTCATTCCAAGATATACAACTATGAAAGGTATCTTAAACGCAAAAAGAGCTGAAATTCCTATCTGGAATGCAGCTGATATTGGAGTTAGCGCAAGTGTTGTTGGAGAAGAAGCAGCTTCTCTTAAACAAATATCTCTTTCTAATATAGTTATTGAAAAAGAAAGCTTCATCATAAAGGAAGGGGAACCTGAAGAGCAAGTTGATAAACTTCTTGCGAAATTGAAAGAGGATGGAGTTAAACTAGGAGTGTGATATGAAGATGAAAGCGTTAATATTCTTACAAATAAGAGAAGATCTTGTTGAAGAAAATACTCTAGGAATCCTTAATAAATTAATTGAAACCAATCCAAGCATTGAAATTCATGGAGCTCTCTTAAGAGATCAAATTAAGAGTGAGTGGGTTGAGGAAGCTGGAAAACATGGAGTTAAAAAAATCCATACTGTGAAAGCATCTGAACTAGAAGTATATCTAAGTATACCCTATGTAAAATCTATGCTTGAAATCATAAAAGATATTGAACCAAATCTAGTTATAGCTGCTGGTACAGTATATGGTGAGGATCTAATTCCTAGACTTGCAGTACAACACGGAGTTTCATGTGCAGAAAGAATCACTGATATTACTTTTGATAGTGGAGAAATTATATTCCATTCTCCTGTCAGAGACGATCAAGTAATGAAAGCAACTAAAATTGTTGGACCAATCAAATTTGCAACTACTAGAACAGGAGCTTTCTTTGTAAATGAGAATCCATCTGGTAGTTCTCCAGAGGTAACAGAAGTATCAGTTACTTTTGATGAAGATGATATGGTTGTAAAACATATTGAAATCAAAAAAGCTGAGAGAACTGTAAATCTTAAAGATGCAAAAGTAATTGTTGCAGGTGGTCGTGGAGTTGGAGGAAAAGAAAACTTCCAAATAATCAAAGAAATCGCTAAATTGCTTGATGGTGAAATTGGAGCGACAAGAGCATGCACAGATGTTCATTGGATAGAAGAAACATATGAAATTGGGCAAACAGGTCAGTCTGTTTCTCCAGATTTGTACATTGGTGCAGGAATCAGTGGAGCTCCTCAACATATGTCAGGAATTAAAGCAAAAACATTGATTGCAATTAATACTGATGAAGGTGCTCCAATCTTTAATTATGCTGATTATGGTATAGTTGGAGATATGCACTTGATTTTACCAATTTTAAAGAAGAAGTTAGAAGGATAGACTTATTCCTTTCTTTTTTCCTTTATTTTATAAAAAAAGTTTAAATAAATTCATTTTGAGTTATCAGCTGTGAAAGGCATTTTTCGAAATGAAAGAATCAAGGAATTAGAGAACAATCGAACACCTGTAAAATTCCTTGAAAACGCGAAAATTGTATTGCATATTATTCCTGAAGAATCAACAAAAATAGATAAGCTGTACAACATTGAGATAATAACCAGAAGTCCTTCTAGATTGGAACCCATAAAAGCTATGGGTATTGAATCAAACCATACTTTTGATGGTTTCTTAACACAGACTCAAGATCTTTCAGGTATTGCACGCTCCTATGTTCATCTT
Organism: Candidatus Heimdallarchaeota archaeon; assembly: GCA_016839945.1. GTDB lineage: Archaea > Asgardarchaeota > Heimdallarchaeia > Heimdallarchaeales > Heimdallarchaeaceae > UBA460. The sequence goes on from JAEOTE010000108.1 coordinate 29,192, forward strand.
TACAAAAATGGTATAATAGAGGCTGTAGAAGGTAGTATTCTCAAGCCAATTGTAAATCGACTTGAAATTCCAAGTGTTGATCTTGAAAAAGAAATAATTGAAACTTTTCCTAGATATGTTCAAGTTTTAAAAACTATAGAAGCTGAAACTCCTATTACACTTTTCCTAACCTTGGTAGGTGTAAAAGGGTATATTTTGAAACTCAATAAGGAGATTTTAGGAGCTAATCCAACACCTATTGAAGAAGATACTTTAAAACTTGCAGATATTTTTGTTGAAGATTATGATGAATTCATAATAATTCCAAGATTGCTTCAACCATGGTTTGATGAAATTTGGCAAGCTTGTGGATTATTCAAATCATTCAATTATGATGAAGAAGGAAATTGGGGACAAGGTTTAAACATGAATTAGTAAACAATCGACAAAATTTGCTTATTCGCATAATTTATAAATCAAATTTCAATCGAAACCTAATGACTAATGATTATGATTTTGATGTAGCTGTGATAGGTGGAGGACCAGCTGGAATTGCGACTGCTCTTACTCTTGCTAAAGCTGGAGTAGAAGTTGTTGTTCTAGAGAGAGGTCAATATCCTGGAGCTAAAAATGTTAGCGGAGCCGCATTATATGGTCCTGTTCTAAACAAACTTATTCCTAATTACTGGGAAGAAGATTCTTTTGAAAGAAATCTTATTTCTAAGAAAATAACTTTACTTTCTGATATACGTTCTATGACTATTGATGTCAACTTGAAAGATTTCAATGAACCGCCATATAATGGAATATCTGTTATTCGTCCAAAATTTGATAGGTGGTTAGCTGGTAAAGCCGAAGAAGCTGGAGCTATGATCCTTCCTGATTCCATAGTTGACGATTTTGTTTGGGATGATAAACAGATTTGTGGAGTAAAGTCTGGAGATGAGGAATTAAGGACAAAACTTGTGATTATTGCTGAAGGTTCTAATAATATTCTTACTGAAAAAGCTGGTTTAGCAAAAAAACCAAATCCTCAACATCATGCAGTGGGAATGAAAGAAACTTATGAATTATCTCAAAAACAAATTGAAGCAAGATTTCAAATCTCTGGAAAAGAAGGGATCAGTAATGAGATTTTGGGATATACAAAGGGAATTCCTGGAGGAGGATTTTTCTATACAAACAAAAATACATTATCTTTTGGATTAATTCTTAACTTGAAAGATTTAGTTCAACAAAAACTTAAAGCATTTGAAGTTTTAGAATACTTCAAATCTCACCCATATATTCAAAATCTACTCAAAGATGCAAAGATGATAGAATATTCAGCTCACACTATTCCTGAAGGAGGGTTTAAACATATGTCTAAACTTTACGGGAATGGTGTTATGGTTGTAGGTGATGCTGCAGGTCTTGTTTTGAATGCAGGATTATACATTGAAGGGATCAATTTTGCACTAGAATCTGGAAGAATTGCAGGAGAAACTGCACTAAAAATTCTTGAAATAGGTGATTACTCTCGTAAGAATACAAAATTGTATCTTAAGAATATGAAAGAAAGTTTTGCTTACCAAGATATGAAAAAGTTCAAACGTGCTGCCAAATTCCTGGAAAACAAGAGAGTCTTTACAGTATATCCCGATATGCTAACAGGTTTAATGGAAAGAATTCTCAAAAATACTGGGAGACCTAGAAGAAGAATTCTTCTAACAGCAATTATTTATGTTCTGCGAAAAGCAGGAATTCTCGGTTTAGCAAAAGATGCAATAGGAGGATTGAGATCAATATGAGCAAAGCAAAAAAACCAATGACTATAGAAGAGAAATTAGATTTAACTAAGTTTACTTCAGATCAAAATTATGCGCATATAACTATAAATCCAGAGATATGTAAAACTAAATGCACAACATATGATTGTGTATATGGATGTCCAGCAAACTGTTACAAATTCACCGAAGGAGAAGATGCAGAAGGTCCTGTTTCTTTTGATTACATCGCATGTTTAGAATGTGGAACATGCAGAATCGTTTGTCCTCATGAGAGTGTTGACTGGAATCATCCAAAAGGTGGATTTGGTGTAGAATTCAAACACAGTTAGTTTTTTCACATTTCTCTTTTCTTTATATTTTGAGAACACTTATTAGTACTTTTGCTAAAATTTCGTAGAGTAAGCTTTGAGTGATTGACAATGGAAAGGAGAATTGTAGCATCAATTACAATAGTCGGAGTAATTCTCTTATCTCTGAATTTCAAGCACCCAACAATCAAATCTTTTATTGGAGATAATCAACCAGTAGGATCTTTGGTTTTATCCCTTACTCCTCATTTACCTTTCCAAATAACGCATGATGACAATTTTACACATTATGGATTTAGTGGATATGGAAATAAAAGTCACCCCTACATCATTGAAGATTATAGTATAATATCTTCTGATGCTTATGGTATTTACATCGAAAGAACTACTAAATTCTTTGTTATTCGTAATTGCTATATAGACGTAGGAGAAAACGGTATTTACATTTTAGCTGTTGCTGATGGAACAGCTTCTATAATAAAAAATACATGTAAGAATAATGATTTTGGCATCAAGCTAATAAATACTTCACAGGCTGTTCTTGCTAATAATACTTGCACTAATAATGAGTTTAGTATCCAGTTGTATAGATCTCCAGATGCAAACATCACTTCAAATATTTGCATAAATAATGGTTTTCATGGGATTTATCTTGAAAATTGTCTTAGTCCTGTTTTGATTAATAATACTTGTAATAAAAACAACATCTGTGGAACATTATTGTATGCTTCTTTTGGTGCATATTTTATAAACAATACTTGTTCAGATAATAGTCTCAATGGTATATATCTTGATGCGACTATGAATGCTCATATCATAAATAATACTTTTGAAGGGAATATTCGCTATGGAGTAGAGCTTTCTATAAGTGATCTATGTTTTATTACATATAATGCTCTTCTAGATAACAATCTATATGGAGTGTATTTAGAAGCAGGATCTGATAACAACGTTATTCATCACAATACTTTCCATAATAATAATCTTGGTGGAACTTCTCAAGCTTATGATGATGGGAATAATAACCAATTTTATGAAATTGCTACAAATCAAGGGAATTATTGGTCAACTTGGTTATCTGGAAGTTATTCAATAGATGGAAGTGCTAATTCAGAAGATCCTTATCCTTTAGGAGAACCTTTAGTCCCAGTTTTTGAGTATACACAGAAAAACATAGTCTTAATTTGTCTAGTATCTTTGGTAGCAATATTTTCTTCAGTTTTCAGAAAAGTGAGGAAAAAGAACTAAAATCATTTTCAATTATTTATATCAAGAATTTCATCTCCTTTTATATCGAAAAAAGGTTAAATTACTGATAATAGAAAAAGTGGATTGACATGAATATCCAGCCATTTAAAGCTAAAACACTTGTCAGAACAAGTTCTCAGACAGCTACTCATGTTCATCTCAATCCATATCAAGGATGTTATCATAATTGTTCATACTGTTTTGGAAAATCTGATGAGTATTTCATGCACAAGGACTATGGTGAAAGAATTAGAGTTAAGATAAATGCTCCTGAGCTCCTAGAAGAGTATCTGAAGAAGAAAGGTTTTATTCCATATAACAGGGATAAAACGTCCACTCTAGTTGACTATATTTCATATTCAAATAATGACATCAAATCAAGTCTCCCACCCAAGTTTGTAATAAGCATGTTTGGGAATGTTTGTGATGTTTACCAACCTGCTGAAAAAAAAGTAGAAATTACTAGAAAATTACTGCAAATAGCATATGATTATGGATTTCCCGTAAGATTACTAACAAAAAGTAATCTCGTTCTTCGAGATATTGATCTTCTCAAGAAAATTCATCAAGATTCTTATGCTCGTGTTGCAATTACTGTAACTCTCTATGATGAAGAAATGCAAAAGATATTTGAACCAAATGCCAGTCTAACATCAGAACGTTTTGATACTGTAAAAAGATTGAGAGAAAACGGGATTTCATCTGGAATATATATAACGCCAGTTATACCATTCATTGGCGATAGCAGTGAAAATCTTTCACAGATTATTAGCAAAGCCAAAGAAGTTAATGCAGAATTTATTATCTCAGGAGGTCTAACTTTATCTCTAGGTAGAAACAAACAAGAATTTATGGATTCTATAAAAACACATTTTCCCGAATATCTGGAAAGATTCAAGCTTCTTTATGACAATAATGATAAATACGGACAGCCAAATTCCAAAATAGCTGAATCATACAATCTTTTAGATCCCATCAAAAAAGGATATGAGCTCTGTAAAAGAAATAACATGTTTTTCTATGAACCAAGGATAATTCCAGAGGGACAAATTAATACAAATTTATTGATCGCCACTGCTCTGTATAGAATTGCATTTCTTCAAGAAAAAATCTACAAATCAGAAGAAATTAACATTAAAGAATATCATAAAGCTGCAAAATATTGTGAATTATTACCTCAAGACATATCTTCAATGACAAATGGGGAAATTCAAACACTTCCTTTTTCAAGAGATATCACTGATATTATCTCAGAAATTGTTGACACGAATAATTGCCAATTTCTCTCTTCAAAAAATGAATGGAAGGAACTTATAGCTACCAAAAATTAATGTTTTTTCATTATTTTCTATTTAAATTACTATATTTCTTTGCGATAAGTTTTAAAAAACGATAGTATATTATTTTATTGAGTTCGATGAGTGCATTGGATAAATTAAAAGAAATTATTCCCAAAGTAATTGTGGGATCAGCAAGATATCACACCTTTGATTCTATACCTGATGATTATCCAGTCAAGAATCTAGAATCACTTCTTTCTATGGTTACTAGATCTTATCACGCTGGTGCTGAAGGTTGTTTATTTTATCTTTACAATGATGAAATGGTGCAATTCCTCAATGTTCTAAATGATGAATTAAGTGAAATTAAAATTATGTTAATTATCAAATTTGTAGACATTGGTGAAATAACTCGACTTATGGATAATTTGAATTTTTCACCTACTGCTTTATTCTTAGACTATAATCTCGCAGATCAAAGAGACAATGATTTGCTAAATAAATACCTCAATGCTCTCTCAAAGTATTGTAAAAACATAGGGATTTATACTAAAGAGCCTATTGGGTCAGTATCGTTTTTCATAACATCTAATCCAAAAATTAATCTCTTTTTGCTTCCTTTTAACATGCTAGGTTTAGGATTACAAAACAGAAGCTTGATAGAAATGATAGTTAATTCTTCTGAAAATGTTTACATCGCCAGTAATCCTTTAGCTGAAGGAAAAATTAAACCAATACAAGCATTTGAATATGTGACAACTCATAGAGTTCATGGGTCTAATATAGAATTTCTAGAACTTGAGACAGTACTAGATTCAATCAAGTTTGCAAAGTATTTCTTAGAAACACATGATTTTCTACAGATTGCACTAGAATTTGAAGACCACAGTGAAGTATGCGAAACTTGCGGTTTAGGGATGTCAAGATATTATCCTCCTACAGGAGGAAGTTGGTGGTATTGCGCTCAATGCCAAGCTAAAAAAGAGTTACCAGAGTAGGTGGTACTCATAATTTCTTGCCCTTTTTGTGAAAAAGAACTGCCAGATGAAAGTGAATTTTGTGCTTATTGTGGTAAAAGAATAAGAGAAGAAACAATAGACTACATCAAAGAACCTCTTTCTACAAAAATCGAGAAAAGGTTTCAAAGGACATTAGAAACATTCAGAAGAGGTTTTTATTCATTGCTTTCTAACCTTGAACAAAGAGTAGAAAACTCTACTTCAATTTCTTATGTAAATAAGGAGAAAATTGTAAATACTATTAGACAATTCAAAGTGACTTCCACTGATGAATATAATGAGGAAGAAAAGGAAGAGATAAGAGAGTGGGCGAAATTTGTAGAAGAAGCTATATCTGGTAATAAATGTATAATCTGTTTACAAGAGTTTGATATGAAGGATAAAGAAAAACTTGCTGTTATTTTGTGTCCCAATTGTAGCTATGCAGGGCATCCAAAGCATTTTGAAGATTGGTTAACAGAAAAATCTTCTTGCCCCATGTGTAGATCAGAATTGGACAAGAAATCACTAGTAAAAGGTTTCTTATCTATTAAGGAGAAACAATTGGTTTTCAGTTCAACATAATTTGATTTTACTTTATTTTGCAAAAAACAGTGTGTCTATCACATCTTTTATAATTAAGCTATTTTTTTCTACTTTGGAAGAAAGATAAGAATGATACCACAACATCTTTTCTCTGTTAGAAAAATATCCAGAGACTTTTTCCAAGAAATTTTCACTCTTGCTTCATCTATAGAAGAGAATCCTATTGTTTACGCAGATAAATGTAATGGTAAATTATTGGCAACACTTTTTTTTGAACCTAGCACAAGAACAAGACTCTCATTTGAAAGTGCAATGCTAAGATTGGGAGGAAAAATTCTTGGGTTTACTAGCGCAAAAACTAGTAGTGCTGTTAAAGGAGAAAGTATTGCAGATACAATCAGAATGATCAATCATTATGCTCATATTGCTGTTATTCGTCACTATATAGAAGGGATTGGTCAAATAGCTGAAAAATTTGCTACTATTCCTTTTGTATCAGGAGGAACAGGAACGCAGGAACACCCAACACAAGCTCTCTTAGATCTCTATACAATTCAAAAGGAATTCAAGAATATTGATGGATTAAAAGTAGGAGTTATGGGAGATTTACTGTATGGGAGAACTATTCCCTCTTTACTCTTCTCATTGGCAAAATACAATAATGTTGAAATAAATCTTATATCTCCACCTGCATTAAATCTGAGGAAAAATATTACGCTAAGACTTCAAGAGATGAACTGTGAATACTCTACATTTGAAAACATAAGGGAAATTGTTGATGAATTAGATGTATTATATGTAACAAGAATTCAAAAAGAACGTTTTCCAGATCCAACTGATTATGAAAGGCTTAAAGGTATTTATCAAATAAAACCAGACGACATAAAGAATGCAAAAGAAAATATGATTATTCTTCATCCTCTACCAAGAGTAGATGAAATAGATTATGAAATCGATAAGCTTAAACATTCAAGATATTTCGAACAAGCGCAAAATGGCGTGTGGGTTAGAATGGCTTTAATCTTAAAGTACTTGGAGATTGGTTAGTATGAGTGAAAAAAATAATAAACTGATAGTAACAAAAATAAAAGAAGGAACTGTTATTGATAGAATTCCTCCAGGAAAAGCTCTAAAGATTTTGGAAGTTCTTGGTATCGATGCTAATTATCCTTATACTGTTGCTCTTGCAATGCGGGTTTCATCGGAAGTAATGTCATTAAAAGATGTTGTAAAAATCAAAGGAAAAGCTCTGAATCAATCGGAAACACAAAAATTATCTTTCATAGCTCCAACTGCAACAGTGAATATTATTGAAAACTATAATGTAAAAGAAAAGATTCATCTAAAAATTCCAGAACATGTTGAAGATTTCATCAGCTGTCTTAATCCAAATTGCATTTCTAATACACATGAACCTATAGTTTCTTCTTTTGATGTAATTTCAAAAGAACCACTTATTCTTCGGTGCGTATATTGTGACCGTTTAATAGAACAGAAGTATCTTGATAGAACATTCTAACTCAAATTTGAATATTACAGATATAATCCAATATCCTTCCTGTAATGCAAATTACCTTCAATCTTCGAGATATTTTTATTTATTTTTTCTCTTGCTTCTTCTAAATTACGTCCTGTTCCAACTAATGCTATAGATCTGCTTTTTGTGGTCCTCAAAGAAGTTTTAGTTCTATAAACTGATGCATAGTATAGGTCTATGTCTATAGAATCTTTGATGTTAATTTCTTGAGCATCTCTAGGAGATGTTGGATATCCATTAGGAACTAGATATGTGCATACTGTAGATAAAGGTCTGAAACTTGCTTTCTTTAAATCACCATCAATTATTTGGTGAGAGAGCTCGTTAAAATCTGTCTCCAAAAGCTGTAGAACATTTAAAGCTTCAGGATCACCAAATCTAACGTTAAACTCTATCAAATAGATATCATCAGTTGTTTTCATAAATTGACCATATAAGACTCCTTTATATCTAAGATCTGTTTGTTTCTCTAATGCTTCTATAGTTTTTTCCATGATGTTGATGGCTTTATCGATGTCCGATTTTTCAAGAAAAGGTAGTGTGTGTTCAGCTAAACTATATGATCCCATAGATCCCGTATTTGGCCCTTCTTCATTTTCAAAAGCTCGTTTGTAGTCTCTTACTAAAGGCATAGGTACTATTTTTTTTCCATCTGTGAAAACTTGAAGAGAGAATTCTTTACCTTCCTTTTTCTCTTCTATTAAGAATTCATCACTTGTCGAAAGCAAGGTTCGTGCATAATCTTTAGCTTCTCTGAATGTTGAGAAATGATCACCATATACTCTTACTCCCTTACCTCCTGTCAAGCCATCTGGTTTGATAACAATTTTCAAACCAAATTCTTTAACGGCGTCTTCCAAATCTCTCAAGGATCTGCAAATGAAATAAGGAACATTTCCTGGAATATCATATGCATCAAGTAAACACCTGGCAAAAATTTTACTAGATTCTATTCTTGCTACTTCTTGTTTTGGACTGCATGTAGGTATATCTAGCTTTTCTTCTAAAAAATTTGTAATTCCAAAAGCAATAGGACTTTCTGGTCCAATTATCGCATAATCTACTTTGCGAAATTGATTTAACTTTGAGAAATCTGACATTTCCCCTAAGATTGTTTTTCTTGACAGATCTGCAATTCCAGGGTTTTCTGTAGACATATAGGAATAAAGTTTAGCATCGCTTTCTACAATTTTTTTTGCTATAGCATGTTCTCTTGCACCATTTCCAACTAATAATACTTTTTTTGTCATTATTTAACCTCCTCATAATGACTCCTTCCCTTTAACTCACCGTTAAGATATTTTATACGAATTTCTTGAGCAAAATCTGTAGGATAGCTACCAGATAGGCAGGCTAAACATAAATCAGAAGTGCCAATTGATTTTTTTAATGAATCTATGCTTTGGTAATATAGCGCATCAACATTCAGAATATTCTTTATTTCTTCGAGAGTATTCCCAGATGCTATAAGCTCATCATCAGAAGGAAAATCTATTCCATAATAACAAGCAAAACGTATAGCTGGACATGTTAATGCGAAGTGAATTTTATTCGCTCCTAATTCTCTCAAATCCTTAACTATTTTCTGACTAGTTAGACCTCTAACAATTGAATCATCAACAACCAAAATGTTCTTTCCATTAATGTATTCTGGAGAGTAAAGATATTTTCTTTTAGCAACATCAAACCTTTCTTTTTTACTTTTCATGATAAATGTTCTTTATAAATATCTGTTCTTTATGATAGCTTCCCTAATTGGAATACCTAGAACCTCTGATAATCCTTGACTTGCTGGTCTAGAAGTGTCAGGAACAGGTACTATAAAGTCTATCTCTATTTCTTCTTGCTTAATTCGATAACCTAATTCCTTTCCTAGTTGTAATCGAATATCATACACTAGTTTCTTATCTAAAACAGAACAAGGATTTGCAAAATATACATATTCAAACATGCAATAAGCATGATCTTTGGTTGATAATTGAGTTCTTTCAATGCTACTTCTTACAATAAGTAGCTCCCCTGGTTTTACGTTGATAAATTTATTAATTTTCATATTTTGAAGAACAACACTTTCTGAAGATAAGATAGTTAATGTTTTATTTTGACCTAGAACTAATGGTCGAATACCTCTTGGATCTCGGAAAGCAAAAACAAAATCTTTGTATATTCCTACAATTGAATAACTGCCATCTATTTTTTCCATAAAAACTCTAATTGCTTGCTCTAGATCTCCTTCTTTTTCATTTAGTATTTCTCCAAGAAATTCAACAATAAAACTGGTATCACTTTCATAGTTTTTATCAGAAAGTACTGGAATATTAGTGATATTTCCGTTATGTACAAGAGTTAATTTTCCATACTTCGTTTTATACAAAAATGGCTGTGCATATTGTTCTGTATTTAATGAGTTAATTCTATTTCCAAATGTTGGATACCTAGTAGAGCCTATCAACATGCCAACTTCTTTTTCATCATCAACATCTAGCAAATCAGGATAACTATCTTTTTTTGAAATCAATATCTCATTATTCTTTTCCTCCAACCAAGCAATACCACTTGCATCTTGCCCTCTATGTGTAAGCATTTGAAGTAAGATTTTTCCTTGCCCAAGGGTTGTTGGACCAATAATACCTAGAACGCCACACATCTTATGCAATCCTCACTTTGTTTTTGATGAGATTTACTCTATTTTCGGATATTAACTTGATAGCTAGAGGTAAAATTTCGTGCTCCTTTTCTAAAATTCTATTAGATAATGAAAATTCTGTATCATCATCTTTAACATCAACAGTTTTCTGAATAATAATTGGTCCTTTATCAACCATTTCATTCACGAAATGAACAGTACAACCTGTAATCTTGACACCACAATCTAAAGCTTGTTTTTGAGCATTTAATCCAGGAAATGCTGGTAACAAGGATGGATGAATGTTGATAATTTTGTTTTTAAATTGTTTAATAAAAGAAGGAGATAAAATTCTCATAAATCCTGCAAGAACAACTAATTCAATATCATTAGATTTTATGATTTGAGCAAGCTCCTTATCATATGCTTCTTTTGATTTGAAATTATTTGATTCCAACCAAGCAGTTTTTTTACCAAACTCTTTTGCATATTTTAATCCTTCAGCTTTAGAATTATTTGAAATAATTAGTTTAACTTGAGCTTTAGCTATTTTTTTATTTCTTTCAGCTTCTAAAATTGCTTTGAGGTTAGATCCTCTTCCGGAAATTAGAATAGCTACGTTCATGATATCACCTTTTGAAAAGTACGTCATATTGAGGAATGGTGATTATTGGATCTTCGATTATTTTTCCTAGAATAAATGTTTCAAAATGCTGATTTAAGATAGATAAAGATTTTTCAGCTTCCTCTTTTGGAACAACAACAACAAAACCAACACCCATGTTAAAAACTGAAAACATTTCCTGATAGGAGATATTTCCTAAACTCCTTATTTCCTTAAAGATATCTTGTGGAGTAGGGAATTTTGTAATCTCAAAACCTAGTTTTGTCAATCTGAAGAGTTTGTTAAATCCCCCACCAGTAATATGAGCTAATCCATTAACTTTACATTCATTTAGTAGTTCTTCTATTGCATTAACATAAATTCTTGTAGGAATCAGAAGCTCCTCTGAAACAGATTTATTCCAAGGGAATTCTTCGGTTAAATCATATTTTGCAGATAAAACTTTTCTAGCAACTGTAAAACCATTTGAATGTATACCACTACTAGATATTCCTAAAATTATATCTCCTGCTTTAATATCAGAACCATCAACCAAATCATCTAATTCAACGATTCCAATCGCACTTCCAGCTAAATCAAAAGAATGTGACTTTTTTGCTAGCAACTCAGGAATCGTTGCAAGTTCTCCTCCTAATATAGGAATTGATGCCTTTTCACATCCAACATGGATTCCTTTCATAATTTCTTCTATGATTCCTTCATCCAACTCTGATACAGCTAAGTAATCAACAAAACCTTTTGGAGATATTCCCATCGATAACAAATCATTAACATTCATTGCTACACAATCAATTCCCACAGTATCATATTTTTGTGCTTCTTGAGCAACTAGAAGTTTTGTTCCAACTCCATCTGTCACAAGAGCTATACCAAAATCTCCAAACTTGATCAGATTTGCATAATGACCTTCTTTTGATACAATATCTCCAAATTTAAATGAATTTTTAACATATTTATTGATTTTTTTGAGAACTTGAGCTTCAATTGATAAGTCAACTCCTGCTTCTGCATAAGTTGATGGTACAGATGCTTCATTCATTGCAAACACCTAAAATCCTAATTGCCAAATATGCTGCATTATGACCATTATCTATTCCAACAGTAGCTACAGGAACTCCTTTTGGCATTTGAGCAATAGATAGCAATGCATCTAAACCATTTAAAGCAGCAGAAACAGGAACTCCAATAACAGGTTTTTCTGTGAGAGATGCAACTACTCCTGGTAAAGCTGCTGCTAAACCAGCTATACAAATAAACACTCTTGCTTCAGAATTCTTTACTTTTTCAACTAATTTTTCATGATCTCTGTGTGCAGATATGTAATTAACTTTGAAAGATACATTGTTCTCATCAAGAATTTTGGTTGTTTTCTTCACTATTTTTTCATCACTCTTGCTACCAGCAATAATCTCTATCATTTTAATCCTCCATATGTTTTGGAATTGCTTTTTTCCATTCTTCTCTTAATTCTTCAATATTAAACGAAATATTATCATCAATTACAATTGTTTGCTCTGAGGTTGTTTCTCCTACTAATACAAATGAAGTGATATTATTTTGAATTACATTACTTTTTTCAAATTTAGAAGAGTTAATCTCAACTATGTATCTTGCAGGACTCTCTGAGAAAAGAAATTCTTCTTTTTTTATTCTATAACTTTTGAAAATCCCTTCTATATCCAGTTTTGCCCCTATGTTATTTTCAAAAGCCATTTCAGCCAAAGTAACAATGAAACCACCATTTGAAATATCATGACAACTCTCTATGATACCTTCTTGGTTAAGTTCTTCAATTAACTTCCTTGATTCTTCTTCTCTTTTTCTATCATACGGAGTGATTTTTCCTTGAAGAATTCCATGGTTATATCGTAGAAATTCAGAACCATTTAGATTGTCATCAAAAGGACCAATACATGCAATTAGATTTTCCTTCTTCTGAAAAGAATTCTTGATTATTTTCTTAGGATCTTCAATAATTCCTAACATTCCAATTGTCGGTGTCGGGTTGATTCTATCTCTTTGGTCTCTTATGCTTGTTTCATTATAAAAAGACACATTACCACCAACAATAGGTATCTGAAAATCATGAGAAAAGATTCCTAATCCTTTCACTGATTCTACAAATTGCCAGTATGAATCAGGTTGTTCAGGATTGCCAAAATTGAGACAATCAACAATAGCTATAGGTTTTGCTCCAACTGAGACTAGATTTCTCATAGCTTCAGCGGCACTATTAGCTGTTCCATTATATGGATCTAAATATACACTGAAAGAATTACAATCTAAAGATGCAGCGATATATTTCTCGTTATCTAGGCGTAAAACAGCTGAGTCATTTCCAGCAGAATAAACAGTTTGAGTCTGAACATGTTGATCATACTGTTGATAAACCCAAGATTTATCTCCGATGTTTGGGGATGAGAAGAGTTTCAGAATTTCTCCTCTTAGGTCATTGATTTCAGGTATCTCTCTAAATTCCTTATTAATATAATCAGGAGGTTTCATACTTCTTTCAGGTTCTGGGAAACCTTCAACTATCAAGTCAACTGGTAAATCTAACACTTTGTTCCCTTTGTAATAAGCAATGCAGTGAGAGTTTCCAGTTACCTCTCCAATCACAGCATAGACAAGATCTCTTTGTTTCAGTAACTCTTCTACTATTGAGAGGTTCTTTGCATTAACCACTCCTAACATCCTTTCTTGAGATTCAGATACAAATATTTCCCATGGTTCCATATCTTCTTCTCTTAATGGAACATCCTCAAGCCTGATTATTGCCCCAGTGTTTCCTTTTTGTGTCATTTCTGATACTGCACAACTTAATCCTCCACCCCCTAAATCCTGCAATCCACACAGCAATTCTTTTTCTACTAACTCTAAAGTAACATCTATCAGAATCTTCTCTTTTAATGGGTCCCCTATTTGCACTGCAGGTCTATCTTTATCACTTCTATCACTTAGATCTTTTGAAGCAAAAGAAACACCATGAATCCCATCTCTCCCTGTTCTAGCACCATACAAAACTAGAAAATCACCGGGTTTAGAAGCTATACTACGAACTACTTTATTCTTTTGAACTACACCAACACACATTGCATTGACTAAGCAGTTATTTTCGAAAGAGCTTGCGAACTCTACTTCTCCTCCAACTGTAGGGATACCACAGCAGTTTCCATAGAAGGATATTCCCCTTACAACATTTTCAAACAAATGTTGGGAATGTGGTGATTCTAACTCACCGAAACGAATTGAATCTAATATTGCGATAGGTTTACACCCTTGAGATAAAATATCTCTTATAATTCCACCAACTCCTGTTGCTGCACCATCATAGGGTGAAATTGCAGATGGATGATTGTGGCTTTCTAATCCTAAGCCTACTAACAAATCATCACCTAGATTAATCAAACCAGCTCCTTCACCCATCCCTAATTCTATGTATGGTGCAGTATCATTAAACAAATGAAACCATCTTTTTGAAGATTTATACGAACAGTGTTCCGACCACATTGCTTCAAAAACTGCTAATTCTGCCTTATTGGGTTCTCTTCCTAATTCATCCATAACTTTTCCATATTCTTCTGTAGTTAGCATTTAATTTCCTCCAATAGGTTTTCAAAAATTTGAATACCATCTTTTGAACCAAGATATTCAAAGCTAGCTCTTTCTGGATGAGGCATTAATCCTAAAACATTACCTCTAGAGTTTGTTATTCCTGCAATATTGTTAACTGAACCATTTGGATTGCTTTCCAGTGTGATATCTCCATTCTCATCACAATACTGAAATGCAACCTGATTCTTTGATTTCAACAACTCAATTTCTTTTTCCTTATCGTAATATCTGCCATCGAAATGAGCTATGGGTAATCGGAGAACTTTACCATTTGTGTTTCTTAAAAGAGGACTATTGCTATTTTCTGATTTTAGATAAATCCATTTCGAGATAAACTTAGTTGAAGTGTTTGTTGTAAGTACTCCTGGCAATATCTTTGTTTCACATAATATTTGGAAACCATTACATACTCCAATTACAAAACGTCCAGAATCAACAAAATGTTGAAGTTCTTCCATCATGGGTGATTGAGCAGCAAGAGCCCCTGGTCTCAGATAATCTCCGTATGAGAACCCACCAGCTATGATTAAAGCATCAAAATCATCTAAAGGTTTATTTTCATATTGTTTTACAAGAATACCTTTGACATTCAATTCCGAAAGTGCACGCAAAACATCCTGTTCATTATTAGTTCCAGGATATTTTGTTACACCTATTTTCATTTTCACACCTGGAGTTTATCACTTCCAAAATAAATTTCGTAAGAATGATTTTCGATTAGTGGATTAGAGAGAATATCTCTACTAATTTTCTCAATTTTTTCTTGTAATGCAAAAGATGGAGTTTCTGAGAACAATAAAAATGAGCTTTTACCCACCCTTACATCTTCAATATTTTTGAATTCTTTTCGTTTTAATGATCTTAATGTTACTTCTCCAGCGGGATCTAAAACAGATTCTTTCAATTTTATAATTACTCTAACAGACGATTTCAAATGTAGAGGAGGAAGAGATTTTATTTGTTCTAATCTTTCTTGAATGTCTTTATAATGAATAATCACATCTCCAAGATTTTGACGATATCTATCTTTATCCTTTATTTCACCTGATTCTTTTTCCCATAACCTCATTGTATCAGCTGAAATTTCATCAGCAATTACTATTCTTCCATTAGATGTTTTTCCAAATTCTAGTTTAAAATCAACTAATATTAATGATATAGACTCAAATATTTTTCTTAGAGTTTCGTTAACTGCACGTGTAATTGCTTCAAGTAAAATTGCTTCTTTCTTTTCAATCATTCCTAAAACAATTGCTACGTCTGATGTTATTAATGGATCATGAAGCTCATCATCTTTTACAAAAAACTCTATTAACGGTACATCAAATTCTATTCCTTTATTTAATCCATATCTTTTACATAGACTCCCAGCGGAATAGTTTCTACAAACAACTTCGACCGGTAGTATTTCTACTCTTTTGCACATGAGTTCAGTATCAGTTAATTTCTTGATAAAGTGAGTTTCAAAACCATAATCATTTAGAATTTCGAAGAGCTTTGTTGATATCAAGCAATTAATTTTTCCTTTATCAGTTATTTCCTCTTTTTTAATTCCATCAAATGCAGATATTGAATCCCTGAAGACAATTTTCACACTATCTTCATCTACTTCAATAACATCTTTTGCCTTGCCAGAGTATACAACCATTCAAACACCAATTTACATTGTTTTGCAAACTGTTGATATATGTTTTCTGCGAGCATTTCATAAATCACTTAATAAACTTTACTAATCTATAAAAACCTAAAATGATTTAGGGAGACTACAATAATTGACAGCTTTGTGCATTTGACTATTCCATTTTTGTTTTCAAATTGCATAATATTGCAAAATTTTATATAAGCTATATTAATTTTACAAGTGATGAGTTCAGCAGAAAGCTATATTGATGCTCAAGAAAAATTAATGACTCTGAATTTGTTAAAAATGGCATTTAAGAAATTTGAAACACTGGAAACTTTTCGCAGTTACCTTTCCGGCAAAGGAGTCGAAATATCTGTAGCAAATTTATCTAGGTACATAAATGGAAAAGCTCTTCCAAAATCTAAACTTAAAAATGAGCTATTAAAAATACTTGTTGAAAATAAAGATTTAGGGTTAACAATTAGTCAGCTAATAAAAGAACACATAGATATTTGGACTAATGAAGATGGAAGAATTGCTGTAACTAATACATATTTACTTAATGATTCTAAAACATTGAAAGCAATTCTCTTCTTGGCAATATATCGTAATATCATACCTAGAGAAGTTGACAAAGTCATCACTGCAGAAGTTGATGGAATTCCAATAGCAATGACATTAGCTCATTTATTAAACATTGATTGTGTTTATGCACGTAGGAAGAAACCTCTTGGATCTACTAGCATAATAGGAGAAGATATCCAATCTACAAGTTCTGGAAGATTAGAAACTATTTATTTTCCAGACAATTTTATCCGTCAAAGAGAGAGAGTCTTAATTGTTGACGATATTATAAGATCTGGTTCAACACAAAAAGCTTTAGTAAACTTGGTTCGTAAAACAGGGGGTATTCCTGCAAAAATAATCATCTTAACAGGAATTGGTGCCCATTGGAAGAATATTACAGAACTAGATACAATTCCTTTCAAAGTTTTAAAAACACTATCTGATGAAAACTGACAAGAATTATTGGTGAATTTAATGATACAAAATACAATCCAACAATACAATCTTGAGGATATAACAATAGGAGTGTTAGCTTCTCATTCAGCTTTGGATGTTCTAGATGGAGCAAAGAGAGTAGGTTTCAAAACACTAGCTATTTGTGAAAAAGGTAGAGAAGAACCTTACACACGATTTCAGAGAATCATTGATGAGATGATTGTATTAGAGAAATTTTCTGATATATTTGGTATTCAAGACGATATGAAAAAGAAAAATTGCATTTTTGTTCCCAATCGTTCTTTTGTTGTATATTGCGGTTTTGATCGAATAGAAAATGAATTCGAAATACCAATGTTTGGGAGTAGATCATTGCTTAAAGTTGAAGAAAGAACAGGAGAAAATAATTATTACAAAATATTAGATGAAGCGAAGATAAGATATCCTAGAGTATATAATTCTTCTAAAGAAATAGACGGTCCAGTAATGTGCAAAATCCCACATGCTAAACAGAGAGTAGAAAGAGGTTTCTTTATTGCAAAAAACCAAGACGAGTTTGATAGAGAATTAAGAAAGAGAATAGAGAGTGGAACAATTTTAGAAGAAGATCTTAAGGAAGCTTCTATTGAAGAATATATCACAGGTGTCCCATTTAATTTTAATCTATTCTTTTCTCCAGTTTATGAAAGAAATGAGCTTCTTGGAATTGACAGAAGGTTTGTTACAGATTTAGATGGAATTGTTAGAATACCTGCAAATCAACAACTAAAATTAGATTTGGAAGAAGAGATGAAGGAAATTGGTAATTATGCCGTTACTCTTCGTGAATCTATGCTTAAGCATGTCTTTCCGATGGGAGATAATTTTGTTCAAGCAACAAAATCACTTTATCCTCCTGGTATTATTGGACCTTTTGCATTGCAAACTATGATTACTAAAAACTATGAGTTTATTGTATTTGATGTTTCTATGCGGATGGGAGGAGGAACCAACAGTTTCATGGGTATCGGTAGTCAATATTCAGCTGTTTATTGGGGAGAGCCAGTTTCAGCAGGAAAGAGAGTTAGTATGGAAATTCAAGAAGCAATTAAAGAAAGAAAATTGCATCAAATAGTTACATAATTTGAAATGTGAAGTGAGATAAATTGATAATATCAACAATAGGTAGTCATTCAGCTTTGCAAATCCTTTTTGGAGCAAAACAAGAGGGATTAAACACAAAGATTTACTGCTTGAAAGGTAGGCAGAAAATTTATGAAGATTATAAAGTTACAAAGCAAATTGTACTTCTTGATTCTTATGAAGAATTATTAGAAATGCAACCTGAAGTAAATGAGATTTTCATCCCTCATGGAACTCTAATTGCCACGTTAAATGAGAAAGTTACAGAAGTCTCTCTTCCTATTTTTGGAAATAGAGATTCTATGCTCTGGGAGATGAACAGAGAGAAAAATCACCAACTCCTTGAAAAAGCGGGAATAAGAACACCAAAATCCTATAAAATTGACGAGATAGATCGTCTTTGTATTGTAAAATTTCCAGGAGCAAAAGGAGGAGATGGATACTTTCTATGCTCTTCTCCTTCAGAATATGAGGAGAAACTATCAGTTCTAATAAATCAAGGTAAGATTCAAAAAGAAGAAGTGTTAGGAGCTCAAATTCAGGAGTATATTGCAGGAGTTACAATGTATCCTCATTACTTTAATTCTATAATTTACGATCGCGTTGAGATGTTAGGAATAGATAGAAGATATGAAACAAACGCAGATGCACTAGGAAGACTTTCTCAGGAGAAGTTAGACATTGGTCTTTCATACAAAGTAGTAGGTAATCAACCATTGATAATTAGGGAATCATTACTTCCAAGGATTATTGAATATGGAGAAAATCTATTAACTGCATCAAAAGAACTCTTTTCTCCAGGATTGATAGGACCCTATTGTATAGAACTAGCCATAACTCCTGATGAAATTATAGCTTTTGAATTCACAAGTAGAATTGTAGCAGGTACTAGTTTGTATGTTAACGGTTCTCCTTATTCGAAGATTCTTTTCAATGAAGAGATGAGTATGGCTCGAAGGATTGCTAGAGAAATCAAAATGGCAATGGGGCAAAGAAGGTTAGATGAATTAATATCATGAGACAATAGGTGGAAGAATGGATAAGATTGGAATTTTTGATTTTGGGGGTCAGTATTGCCATCTAATAGCTAGAAGGATCAGAGATCTAGGAGTCTATTCAGACATTATTTATGAACCGAGTGAGGGATACAAAGGATTTATTCTTTCTGGAGGTCCTGGAGATGTTTATAGCGAAGAATCTCCAAAATTGCCTAATAACTTCTTTCAGGATGTCAATATTCCAGTTTTAGGTATATGTTACGGTCATCAAATGATTGCTCAAGCTTTTGGTGGAAAAGTAGAAAGAGGAAAAGAGAGGGAATATGGAAAGAAAATAGCAAAGATAAATACATCTTCAGAATTGTTCAAAAATCTTAAGGAAGAAGAACAGGTCTGGATGTCACATTTTGACCAAGTAACTAAATTACCTGAAGACTTTGAAAACATTGGAGAAACTGACATCTGTTTAAACGCTGCATATCAAAACAAAAGCAAGAACGTATTTGGAGTTCAATTCCATCCGGAGGTTATTCATACACCAAGTGGAGATAAAGTACTAGATAATTTTATCAAGATAACTGGAAGCAAAAGAGATTGGAAGCTTGAAGGATGGATTGAAGAAAAGATAACTCACTTAAAGGAGAATATAGGTGATAAGAGCATTATAATGGCTGTAAGCGGGGGTGTTGATAGCACAGTTGCAGCTGTTCTATTGTCTAAAGCAGGAGTTAATACTCATTTTATTTACGTTGATACAGGTTTAATGAGACTTAGTGAAACTGAAGAAGTGTCAAATATCTTTCAAGATTTACAGATTAAAAATTTTCATGTAGTTTATTCAGAAGAAAGGTTTCTCTCTGCTCTGAAGGATGTAACAAATCCTGAAGAAAAGAGAGTTATAATTGGTAACTTGTTTATTAAAATATTTGAAGAAAAAGCGAAAGAATTAGGAAATTTCAGCTATTTAGGTCAGGGAACTATTTATCCAGATCGAATAGAGAGTGCTCAACCAAGTAAACTTGCGAATGTTATTAAAACACATCACAACGTTGGTGGATTACCAGAAAGAATGAATCTGGATTTAATAGAACCTCTTAATGAATTATACAAAGATGAAGTAAGAAAAATTGGTAACATGTTGGGATTACCAAAAAGGTTCATTAAAAGACATCCATTCCCAGGACCCGCTTTAGCAATAAGAATACTCGGTGAAGTAACCAAAGAAAGATTGGAGATATTAAGAAAAGCTGATGCTATTGTTACAGAAATCATTGAAAAAAACGATTTATATGATAATCTGTGGCAAGTTTTTCCTGCACTTATACCTGTGAAATCAGTTGGTGTTATGGGGGATAAAAGAACATATGAATATATGTTAGCAATAAGAGCTGTTGAATCAATTGATGCTATGACTGCAGATTGGAGTAAAATACCTTATAGTGTATTAGAAGATATTTCCAATCAAATTGTTAACAAAGTTTCTGGAGTTAATAGAGTTTTATACGATATCACTAGCAAACCACCAGGAACAATTGAATATGAATAATAAAATTGAAGTAGAAAAATAGGAGTAAAACAAATGAATGTGACTGTAAAAGGATTGACTGAACTACTAATAAAGAACAATATTCTCAAATTTGGGGAATTCACACTAAAATCTGGAAAAAAATCATGGTTTTATATTGATTTAAGATTAATTCCCTCATTTCCTGAGACTTTTAGTTATGTCATAGGTTGCTATACTAAGCTACTAAAGGAAATAGATCATTTTGATGCTCTTGCAGGTGTAGCTGTGGGAGGAATCCCATTTTCGTCAGTTTTAGGATATGAATTCAAGGTTCCATCACTTATTGTAAGAACACAATCCAAAGAACATGGTTTGAAAAAATTAGTTGAAGGACATGTAAAACAAGATTCTAGGGTTGTTTTAGTAGACGATTTAGTAACAACTGGATCAAGTAAAATACCCGGAATAATTGCTTTAAGAGAATCTAATTTTAAAGTAGATGAGATAATTGTTCTGGTTGATAGAAGTCAAGGAGATTTAGGAGAACTAAATGAACTAGATATCAATCTTATTTCATTTTGTACGATAGAAGAAATATTCAAAGCTGCTTTAAAATTGAGCGAAAATTTAGTTTCAAAAGATACAAAAGAAATCATTTCATCTAATCTTTAACAGTTTCTGTTCCATATTTTAGATTTGAAATCTCGTTTAATTGATTGTTTAATATATCTCGATATTTTTGAGCTTCGATTATTGGATTTTCTGAATAAATGATTGCTCTCCCAACATTCACTAGAGATTTTCTTTCAAAATGATAAAGAACTTTCTTAGCACTGCCACCCTGAGCCCCTACTCCAGGAATCAATGCAATTTTATTTTTTCCAAGTGTTGTATGAAGTTCTGATACTTCTTCAGAAGTAATATGTTCTGTTGCTCCAATAACATTTCCATCTGAATTAGCAGAATTACATAACTCAGCGATATAGAGATAGAGTGGTTTGTCCTCAATTATTGCTTGCTTTTGATATTCAGCTTCAGGATTTGACATAAGAGTTAAGACAAAAATACCTAATTCCTTTTTATGAGCATATTGAGTTGCTTCTTGTACATTTCCAGCAAATGGAGAAAATGTAAAAGCATCAAAGCTTTCTTCTTTAATCCAAAAAATAGCTGATATATTTGATGACCCAATATCAGATAATTTATGATCTACAATTGAAAGCATATTATTTTGATGTATATGAATATTAATTGCTCTTATCTCGTCAATAGTTAAACCAATCAGATATTGTCTATTCATTTTAATTGCACTAGCATAAGGAGCAACATCAGAAACAATATTTCTCATAAAATCAAGTCTATCTTCTGTCTGGATTACATTTTTACTTCTCTGACTTGGAATTGCCGGATCAATCCCAACACAAAGAGTACTGTTTTTTGTTTTAGAGATGTCAAGATATTTCTTAACGAATATAGTATTTAGTTCAGACACAAAATATGATTATTTGATCCTTATTTAACACTTCTTTTGGTACTATTCAGAGAGCTAAAAGAATTTTCACTGTATTAAAGCTAAATTACCATTTTTAACAACATATAGTATGTCACCCATTAGTGAGTGATTGACATAAGGAGACCATTTGGACTTTGTTTTAATATTCTCACTCCTCAAGTCGTAAGGTTTAGTTTTATCTATTACAATGAAGTTGGCAGTAGAGATGTCTGTTTCTTCTATATCAAATAATTTGTATGGGAAGATGTGTATAGCTTCTATTGCTCTCTCCCATTCTAAATCATCAATAGTAACCAGATTTATCAAAGAAGGCAACAATTCTTGTACTCCAGGCATCCCACTTAGATTTTTCTCTTCTTTTTCTTGAAGAGAATGAGGTGAATGATCAGAGCTAATCATATCAATAACTCCTGTAGCTAAAGCTTGAGTTAAATGAATTCTATCTGTGGTATTGCGTAAAGGAGGACTAACTCTCTTCATATATTCAGGTAAATCTGTATTCTGATCAAAATAGAGATATCTTGGACAGGTGTCAATTGTTAAATTATCTGTTTTTACCACTTCTAAGAGTTTTAACGATAGAGAACTACTCAAATGAGTTATGTGAAATTTTAAATTACTAAATTCTTGAGCCCAGAGAGAGATTTTTTGAATTGCTTCAGCTTCTGCTTCAGGAGGTCTTTGTTTATGAAAGGTCTTTTCATCTTTGCATTGATTTAAAATCTCAGGATCTTCAGCGTGGAAGAAAATAGGTTTCGAACTTTCAATTTTTTCCAATAAAGTAAGAGAGGAAAAAATACTATCTTCACTAACCATTAGTTTTCCAAAAGATTCAGCCATAAATATCTTATATGCATCACAGTGATTGTCAATTTGTTCTATTTCTTGTAAATTATTGTTTGTTATTGCAGCTGCAATTAGTATATCGACCCATTTCTGCTTTTTTGCAAAAGCTTTTTTCTGCAAAATCCTTTCAACTGAATCAGTTATTGGTCTAGTATTTGGCATGTCTAGTACTTTAGTTATACCACCATAAATTGCAGCTAAAGAACCTGAAATCATGTTTTCTTTATATTCATATCCAGGTTCTCTGAAATGAACATGAATATCCATTCCAGGTGGAATTCCTAAGAAAGATGAGCAATCAATTTTTTTCACATTTTTTTCAAGAAGATCTTCTGAATCTGAAACCTGAATGTCTCTTGTAACAAAATTCCTTTTCTCTATATCCCAAATCTTCAAATTGGTAAATAATACCATTTTAAATCCTCTGTTTTTCTCCAGTATCTAATCTTCGATAAACACCAAAGTCACTAATTTGTTCTAGTTGTTTTGTGTTAAACACAGGACCGTCAACACAAATACGCCATCCAGTAGGATCAACAGCACAATAAGAACAGATTCCGAATCCACAGCGCATATATCTGTCTGCTAAACTCATTTGCATATCAATAACGTTTTCATATTTCTTTCCTATATCAAAGATAACCTTCATCATTCTTTCTGGTCCTGCAACATATAATACTGAAGGTGTTTCAGATTCTTCTAGAAACTTCTCTAATGCTACTGTTGGAAATCCTTTATACCCAAATGAGCCATCATCAGTGCATACATTGAATATTATTTGGTCTTTCTCATGTAAATTCTGCAACCAGTCTAAATACATTAACTTGCTTTTTGTCCTTGCCCCTTCAAAAATCTGAATGCTTAAGTTATCATCTCTTTCTATCAAATTCTTTGTTAGAAATTTCAAAGGAGTCATTCCAAATCCTCCCCCAATAAGTAAGTGATTGATATTTTTTGGAGTTTGAAATGATTTTCCGTAGAATCCTCGAATTCCAACAAAGTCTCCTATATTTTTTGCTAACATTGCTGTAGTTCCTGGGCCCATTTTTGCTATTCCTAATTCTAGTACATCATTCTCGTATCCTGCTACTCCAACAGGAAATTCATCAACTCCTGGAACCCAAAGCATAACAAATTGACCAGGTTTCGCTGTTTTGTTTTTTACTGGTAGATCTATTAGAAAATTGTATGTATCATCACATTCCTCTTGTTTATCTATTATTTTCCCCATTAATGGTTTAGAGTTTGCTAATGTTTGTTTCTTCATTAATGGGCACCTCCTGTTATTTCACTAATTGATTTGAACTCATTTTCCCTCATGTATTTCTTTATTTTACTGATGAAGAATTTAATCATATTTTCAGGATAAGCAACTCCCAGAGCTGTTCCTATTTGCACAGCTGATGCACCAGCTAGAAGGTATTCTATTACATCCTCTCCACTCATAATCCCTCCAGCACCAATTAGTGGTATTCTATCTTCGAATCTTTCGTATAAATCATAGATATATCTTACACCTATTGGTTTAATAGCAGCACCTGATAATCCACCTTTCTTAAAACCAAGAATTGGTTGTTTTGTATGTATGTCAATGACCATTGCTTTTAGTGTGTTTATTGCTACTAGAGCATCACAACCTCCATTTACTGCAGCTTCTGCAATTTCGATAACATCACTTACATTAGGAGTGAGTTTTACCCATAAAGGAACCTCTGTCTCTGATTTCAATCTTTTAACAATCTGAAAAACAGCTTCTGAATCTGTTCCAATTTGTATTCCACCTTTCTCAGTATTGGGACAACTTAGATTCAATTCAAAAGCTAAAACAGGAAAATCCTTTAAACCATTCAATATTTCAGAGAATTCGTTTTCATTTTCTCCAAATATTGAAACAATTGTAGGAACATGGTTTTTTACTAAAATCTCAACATCTTCTCTAAAAACTTGATATCCTGGATTTGCTAATCCAACTGAATTTATTGCACTTCGAATTTCGTTTAATGCAAAAACACTTGGATTAGGATTACCTTTCCTGCTATTTAATCCTATACTCTTGGTAACAACAGCTCCCACTCCACCATTATAGATGCGTTGTAATGTAGAATATGAAGTTCCCATTACTCCCGATGCCAATATCAAAGGATTTCGAATATCTATCGAACCTATTTTGGTTATCAAGGACATGTTGAAAAAGTAAAAAAGAAGTAGAAAAACTTTGCTAATTCACAACTCATGAAAAATCTACTTTTCAGAGGATACAATCTAAAAATTATTGAAAAACTTAACATATAACAAATTTGATAAAGACTTAAAAAATCTCTGAATAGAATTATATATATTCACGTCTAGGAGACCTCCATTTGGCAAAGATAGCAGTAATTTCTGATATTCATTCAAACATTTTTGCATTAGAGGAGGTTTTGAAAGACATCCAAAAACGAAAGAACATCGATGAGATTATTTGTTTAGGGGATGTAGTAGGATACTATCCATATCCAAATGAGTGTATAGAGCTAGTTCGTGAAAACTGTTCTTCATGCATGTTAGGAAACCATGATAGTGGAGTTCTTGGAGATGAACCATCATTTTATTTTAATCCAACAGCGTATGAAATGATTGTTTGGACTAAAAAAGAGATTAAGTCTGATAATTTTAAATGGCTTACCACACTTCCCAGAAAGAAGACTATTGAAAGAAAAGGAAAATCAATGTTTCTTGTACATGGTTCACCTTTCAACACTTTTGATTATTTTGATGCTTATTCCGATAAACAATGGAATTATATGCTGAAACAAGCATTTGAGAAAACTAAAACTGATTTATTGCTTGTAGGACATACACATGTCCCTATCAAAACTAAGTATGAAAAGAAGTTTTTCTTGAATCCAGGATCCGTAGGTCAACCTAGAAATGGTATTCCAGGAGCTTTTTATTCAATTATTAATCTCAATCCATTATCTATTACCATGGTTCACTTAAAATATGATTTCTCACCTCTACAGAAAAAAATGGAAAAACTGAGTTTACCAAAATCGCTTAGTGATAGACTTAATCATGGTTTATGATTAATCAAAAATTCTAGCTATAACCGTTATATGGGTCCTCTTTTTCATCTATTTCCTTTAGTTCTTCTTCTAATTTATCATTGTATAAATCATGTAGAATAACTAAAGCTACACCTTTGTGGATTCCAGCCTTGATTGAGAGTTTTTGATAGCTTATTCCTGGATTTTTAGGAATGATTTTTTCTCTTACATATCCTTTGAGGTTGTTGTAATTTGGAATAGATCTTATTCCATCTACCAAATCGCTTAATTTGCCGTTAAAGCCTTCAAAATTAACATCTGCTTTCTTCTGTTGTTTTATTTTTTCAAGCAGTTTATTATGTGATTCTTCCTCCTTTTTCCTTTCATCTTCAGCTTTTTTCTGATTATCATCCAGATAGTGATATATAGTACTCATGTCATACCCCACAATGCGAGAACGTGTGTTACTCAGTAGAAGGAGTCGAGTAAAAAAAGGTTTTGTAATATTAGTGAAAAGGTGAAACCTAAAACGTTCTTCTATAAGTGCAGATAAATGTCTGACTGACAAAGAAATATCCTCACAAAAGAAAATAATTATAGTGTTAACGAAATAGAACTATTCCTCTTTCAAACAAACAGTTAGAGTTTTCACGATAGATTTGCTAGAAAAGATTTTCACCACTAAAAATAGATAAAAACAAGAACTTATATGTGAAAAGATATCACTGACAATTTTCTTATTCATTAGAAAGCCTTAAACTGCTAAATAGTGATTTTTTGTCAGGTTTCTCTATGATGTATGCATAATTAATTCACAATTAATTTAACTAGAGTTATGATAGAGACAACTAGAAAGAACTAGCTTTAACTTAATGAAGTAGAAATTATGCTTAATTAAAACAAAATTAGTATGAATAAAGATGTGAAAGAACAATTTTTTAGTTATTAAAATTATTAAATGAAAGAATAGTTACATTTCTTTTTAATTCTCTATCCATTTCATAGCTTTTTTCACTGCTTTTTTCCAATTTTCTAGTAGAATATTTCTCTTTTTCTCACTCATCATTGGATAAAAGTCTTTATCAATTGCAAAGTTCTTCTTGATATCTTCTAGACTTTTCCAATAATCTACTGCAAGACCAGCTAAATATGCTGCTCCCAAAGCTGTTGTTTCATTTATTTTTGGTTTTTGAACTATAATATTCGATATATCTGCTTGAAATTGCATCAAAGGCAAACAATTGGTTACTCCACCATCAACTCTGATTACTCTAATCTTTGTTTTAGAATCTTTTTCCATTGCATTGAAAACATCTTCTGATTGGTAACAGATAGATTCTAGTGTTGCTCTTATGATATGTTCTTTTTTGGTTCCTCTTGTTAAACCAAGTAGAGTCCCTCGAGCATATGGATCCCAAAATGGTGCCCCCAATCCTGTAAAAGCTGGCACAAAAACTACACCTTGTGTATCAGAAACATCGTTCATTATACTCGTTAATTCTTCCTTGTTTGAGAGTATGTTTATCCCTTTCTCTAACCACTGTATTGCAGCACCTGTAATAAACACACTTCCTTCAAGAGCATAAGTTATATCTTTATCAATTTTCCAAGCAATAGTTGTAAGAAGGCCATTTTCTGATCTCACAGCTGTTTTGCCTGTGTTGAAAAGCATAAAATTACCCGTTCCATATGTATTTTTCACTTCTCCCTTATCAAAACAAGTCTGACCAAATAGAGCAGCTTGCTGATCACCAGCAGCCCCTGCAACAGGGATAGTCTCCTTAATGACATTCTTTTTCACTAAGCCATACGTTTCCTTATCACTACTCGGTCGAACTTCAGGTAAAATCTCAATGGGAATATTAAGAATTTCAAGCAATTCACTATCCCAAGATCCTTTGTGAATATTGAACAACAAAGTCCTAGATGCGTTTGAATAATCAGTGACATTCTTACCTATCAAATTCCATATTAACCAACTATCGATTGTTCCAACAGCTAAACTGTTATCCTTTAATTTATCCTGAACACTTTGTGAGTTCTCAATTAACCATTTTATTTTCGTACCTGAGAAATATGGATCCAGAACTAATCCAGTCTTCTTTGTGAATACTTCATTATACCCATCTTCTCTTAATTTATCACAAATATCAGCAGTTCTTCTACATTGCCAAACAATAGCATTATGTAAAGGTTTACCAGAATTTTTATTCCAAGCTACAACTGTTTCTCTCTGATTTGTTATTCCAATAGAACATATATCTGAAAATTCTATTTTAGAAGAAACAACTGCATTATTAATCACTTCTTGAGTTTTTTCCCAAATTTCAGTAGGACTGTGTTCAACCCAACCTGGTTGAGGATAAAATTGTTCATGCTCTATGTAAGATTTTGATATCTCCTCTCCTTTCTTGTTAAAAATCATAGCTCTTGTTCCAGTTGTCCCCTGATCTATGCTTAGCACATACTTCATTGTTAAACTAAAAAAACGATTATTAAAAACGTTTTAGGTTTTATATTCAAGAATTTTTTCTGTCTTAACTTTTTTTGAGCTAGGTATAGATTTAAGGGTTTCAAAGGGTTTTTCAATTATTGCTTTTTTATCCTTTGTAGAATAGTATCTTCCTCTCCAATTAACTTTCTTACCTCTTAATCCAGTAATTATTGCTGCTCCAATAACTATGAAGTTTAGAATTTGTGTTATTGGGAAGAACAAATAATAATACCATTTTGTGTCCCCTCTTTTTATCCAGTATAGATATACTGCTAAAGCATATGCAAGGTAAAGCCCTACATTTACAAATATCCCAATTGTGTAATCGAACCACATCCAACTTGGTCTGAATATAAAGGATTGAATAAGAAAGTATGGTGCAAAGAGGAAGTATATTAACCAGAAGATTACAAACATTATTCTCCAAGGTGCGAGTGTAATTAAGCCACCCCAAATACTTCTCCTAAATGCCCTATAGAATTGTGAGAAACCTTCAGGGTACATTCTTGTTTTAACAATTTTTACTCCATCTATGAAGCTAAGTTTTAGTTCTTTTTCTTTACATAACTTTGCTAAAGCTACATCTTCTACAAGTGAATCACTAACTGCTAAATGCCCTCCCAGTTTAATATACCCTTTGCGAGTAAACATCATATATTGTCCTGAAGCTAAAAATGCATCTTTGCTATAAGGATTGTTAATTTCATTTCTTGGTCCTCCTGCAAGAAAACTTAAGAAATAGAGAAAACTTGGAAGAAACTCATGCCATTTGTTTGCTTTTTGATATGGAAATATTGAGAAAAGTACAGATTCGGTACCCAAAAGATGGGAAACTGAAATCTTGAGAGATTCTGATTGATGAGTAGTATCTGCATCAGTAAATAACAATATTTCTCCTTTCGAGGCTAAGTAACCAACATGACATCCATAAGATTTACCAATCCAACCAGTGGGTAGATTTTCATCAATTATAACTTTAACTGGGTATTTTTTAGCAATCTCGATTGTTTTATCCTTTGAACCTCCATCCACCACAATTATTTCTTTATTTGAATACTCAATAGCAAGAAGACTCTCTAAACAATTTCGAATATTTAGTTCTTCTTCTAAAGTTGGAACAATTATACTCACAGAGGGAAGATCCCTTTCATCCAATCCTACGAATTGCCAGCCATTCCTGCTATACTGCAGTAGAACAAGAAAATATGCAAAGCATAATATGACTAAAGCAATATAGATAGACTCTAAAACAAATCCCATTTTATAACTCCATTGTGAGTATTGATTATATGGAGTAATAAGTAATATATATATTTTATGAGTGGAAAACAATGCACTTTTGAATTTATTTCTTCAGAAGAAATAGAAGTAATTAATAAGAAAAGAAATGAAAATTAAGTTGTTTGAATAGGACCTTCAGGAGTCATGTAAACAGTATGTTCATGCTGTGAAACATAAGCGTCTGAAGTATCAGATAAAACATGGTATTGATACAAGGCTCCTACTTGGATTAATTCTCTAATTCCCATTTTAGCTTTTGCTGTACCCATTGCTTTGTAAATCCATCTTGTTGCTACAGGGAGTCTGTGATAATCCCTTTCCAACAGATATCTTACTTGTTTTGCAGCATCAGTTCTTAATGGAAAACGACCTTCTGCTAGTCTAACAATATATAGTTTTGTTCTATCTGCGTGTGATTCTCCGGATCCAGTTGTTGCGAAAGTTTCTATTGCATATGCTTCATCTTGAAGTATTAGATCTCCTTTTCTACCTCCGACATTTGGAATAGTTTTAGGACCATGAACTCGATAAGGTAACAGAAGATGTCCAGACAGATCTTTCACAGTTGTATATCCATAACCTTCAATAATACTTTCTATCAAATCTCCAAGTTTACCTGTATATCCTCCAACACGGATTACTTTTGCTGCAGTTTCTGTTGCTTCTCGACTAGCTTTGATTAAATCAGTATGTACATCGTTAAAAGCAACGGTTAATGCAGTATCTGCAATAAAACCATCGTTTTGAACTCCCACATCGATTTTAACTACATCATTTCTTCTAATAATAAGTTCATCTTCCCAGGGAGATGAGTAATGTGCAGCATGATTGTTTATTGCAACATTTAAAGGAAACGCAGGTTTCATTCCAGCTTCTTCAATCATTTTATCAGCTGTTTCACACAAAGTAAGTGCTTTTACACCAGGTTTTGCCTTTTCTTTAATATGCTCTCGAATTTTCTTAGCTACTTCGCCTGCTTTCTTATATTTATCTAAAGGAGTTTCTTCAATTTCTTCCTCTTCAACGGTTTCCTCTGCTTCTTCTTTTTTATCTGCAACCTTTTGTTTTTCGCTAGCCATTATTTTCACCAGAGTTGAAAACTTCTTGTAATTTGTATATTTAACTTTGATGTTTTAACACAATGTACATGCAAAACTTTGAATACAAAGGTATATTTAAGAAAATTCCATATTAATATCGAAGATGTCAAAAGGAAAACAAGCTAAAAATCTCAGTTGGCCATCAATACTTTTGTTGATTTTTATCATCCTGAAACTTACAAATGTAATCGATTGGTCATGGTTATGGGTCTTATCTCCTTTATGGATTGGAGCAGCTCTTGGACTCCTATTCTTTCTGGTAATTGGGTTGATACTATTAGCTGCAATTATAGGAATAGTAAGAAAAGAATCAAGAGTAGTGTCTACAATAAGGGGAATGTTTAGAAAACAAGAGCAAGAAAGCTAAGATTAGAAACAATATTTACACAAGAAAGCAAAATATTCTTAAACAACGAACTTTTCATTTTTTTAGTTTACTTAAATTAAAAACCAATGTGATTAATTATGGTACTCAACTTACAAGAGATTTTGAATAAAGTCCCTGATTATAAAGAGTTCATGACAGTTGATGAACTTGATGAATCAAGCAGGAAATTAGCAGAACAGTATGATAGTGTTGATTTATTAGAAATTGGAAAAAGTGATAAAGGAAGACCAATTTTATGCTTAAAAGTTGGTAATGGAAAGAAAAATGCACTGTTATTTGCATTCCCACATCCCAATGAACCGATAGGTAGTATGACTGTCGAATATCTATCAAACTATCTTCCAAAGAATCCTAAACTTCTTCAAGAATTGGATTATACATGGTATTTCATAAAAGCTATTGATATTGAAGGTGCAATTCTAAATGAAGGTTGGTTCAAAGGAGATTTTACTCCATTAAAATATGCTCGTAACTACTATAGACCTCCTGGTCATGAACAGGTAGAATGGACATTTCCAATTAACTATAAAAAACTCAAATTTGATTCCCCACCACCAGAGACTAAAGCATTAATGAAAATTATTGATGAAGTAAAACCAAATTTCATGTTTAGTCTTCATAATGCAGGTTTTTGTGGTGTATACTGGTATGTATCACACGATATTAAGGAAATGTATCCAGAATTTATTAAACTTGTAGAAGATCAAGATTTACCTATTCATCGTGGAGAACCTGAAACCCCATACATTAAAGAGCTTCATTCTGCAGTCTATAAAATGTTTGGAATTCAAGAAGCATATGATTTCTATGAAGAAAACGGAGTTGAAAATCCTCAAGAATTGATAAAAAACGGAACTTCATCAGACGATTACCTTAAGAGGGTAACTAATAATCAAGGTTATACATTAGTTTGTGAAATGCCATATTTCTACGATAAAGCATTAGATGATGATTCTACATCTGAATATGATAGACGAGAATTAGTACTAGACAGAATTAACTTCAGCTTAGAGATGTATAAGTATACCAAAAAACGATTTGAACTGATTCGTGAATTTTGCAATCCAAAATCTCGAATATTTACATCTCTTGCAGACTATTTCGATAATTTTGAAAAAAGAATAGAACCTCGAATCCATTTTGCTAAAACTTCAGATAAGTATGAAGGTAAAGCAACTGTAGCTCAAGCTTTTGATTCGATGGTAGCAAGCCGATATTACAATTCTTTTGGATTAGCAATGACATCAAGATTATGTACAGAAGTAATAAAAACCTACCCTGATAAAAGTGAAGAAGTAGCATTTATTAAATCAGAATTAGACTCAAAAGTAGAGAAGATGATTGAAGATGTGTTAAGTAAAACAGTCTTTGAAGTAATTCCAATCCAAAAACTCGTAAAAGTTCAAGTTGGATGTGCATTAATTGCAATGAAACATCTAAAGGATTAAGTAATTGAAAAAAGAAAAAGGAAGAAAAATTAGAAAAATCCTGGAAGTCCTTTGAAAACGCAAACTACTGCAGCAAGGAAGAGTAGGAATACTAAAATCCAACTAGCTATATCTTTGTTTGAACTGAATCTTCGACCATCAGGAGTAAACATACGTTTTATCATAACAATTGGTCTAGGAGTACGTCGGTACCAACCTTCAACAGTAACTTGAGAACCTATAAGACGTTCAACTCGGAATAGTGCAGTGAAGAAGCGCATGAAACCGAATACAGGATTGTAATCTAAAGTTATGATACCAGAAGGATCTTGAAGAACAACATCTTCACTGAAATAATATCCTGGAGTACCACGACCAATTATAGTTCCTTTAAGATATATTGGTTTTCCTCTGAATGGAGATGCTTCCGCAAAACCATCATCTGACACGTCTGTTACAGCATTCATGATTGATATGAGTGGAAGATCTTCACCAAGTTTGGGATAACGGACTCGAACTCTCCATATCCAAATCAAAGCAGCTAAACCGAAACCACCAGCAATACCATACCAATTCCATGCATCAGTACCGAATAGGAAGGTTAGTGCTCCAAGACCAGGAAGGATGAAAATCAATGCAGGTGCAACATACATAAGGAAAATGTCTACCAAAAACTCGTCTAATAATGTCTCTTTTATCATGTCAGCTCCTAACATTGGGTATGTTCTTTTCATCCCCATTTCTAGTGATAGATCATCTAGAGCTAGCAGTCTTTTTGCAGCTAATGGATGAGTTGATTGCAATTCTAAGAAACTTCCCCATGGATTTTCTAAATCCCAAGCTGCTGCTTTCACAACCATATCAGGGTCAATGTCCCCAACTTGTGATTGAGCATAAGCAGTCATCACTAATCCTCTAGCAGCTTTTATATCGAAGATATTCAATGATCTTGATGCGTTAGTAAAACCACTTCTATAGTAAGTTCTAGTTCTTGTTCTTCTGTCTACGTCTTTATTATTAATTGTTTGAGCATCTTGTGCTTGAGTTTGAACCATCCCGTATGCAATCTTTACTAATGCTGTTGAAAGACCTTTGGGATTCTTGGTTTGTTCTCCAGAAAATCTATCAGCATAGTATTCTCTGACTCTACTTAAGAAGAGTACTAGAAATTGACTTACAATGTAGAAGAAATATGACACAACCATTGTTATAAGAGCAGCTGCGGCAATATATCCCGCTCCTTTATTATCTCCTCCACCTGAAACAGCACCAGACCTAAGCATTACTCTAGAGAAGAGATAAAAGGTATAGAGAATCATAGGAACTGCGGCAGCTAGAGTCATAAATAAGAAATCTCTATGAGCTATATGTCCTAATTCATGAGCTACAACGGCTCTTTGTTCATCAGGAGTTAAAAGATTGAGAATACCATCTGATAAGACAATTCGAGCATTCTTCTTAAAACGACCATATGTTAAAGCTGTTGGCATTTGATCATGTATCATTCCTATTTTCTTAACCGAAATATTATGTAGTTGACTTTGCTCAACAATCAATTCAGCTAGATGAGGTGGTAATGACATTGGATCAATCCATGACATTTTATGAAGCCACCTAAAGTTTAAATCTAGTAACCAAGGTGAGATCAAAAATTGTAGAAAGATAATCCCTAAAGTTATCAAAATTGGTAATAGTATAAAAGATGACATCCCTAAAGCTTGTTGGAAATCTCCGTAAACATACGCAATTGCTATTGCAGCCATGGATAATCCATAGACCATGCCCCATAGAACAATAAGAGTAAGCATTCCTCTAAAAGCGATTCTTAATTTCATAAGTATCAAGATAAAAACGTCACACTAGTATATATTGCTTTGTTTTAGAATTATACAGAATTATACTAGATGAAGGAAAGGATTCCACTGATTTTTTCAATAGTTTGATAAGATTCAGCAGAGAATTTTCTTGTTCCAGGAGCACCTTCCTTTTTGAACAGTATAAAATCAATTTCTCCATTCTTTGCTGTTTCAGCATCCAACCAAGAATCTCCAATAAAAAGAACATCACTCTTTTTTCTTTTGAACTCTGTTAAGATTCTTTCTAATCCTTCTAAATGAGGTTTACTTCTTATCACATCATCTCTAGTTAAAACATAATCAACAAGATCGATGATGTTAAATTTTTCTAATGCATAATCTGTTAGTTTTCTTGAATTATTAGTATAGATTACATTTATGCAGTTTAGATCTTTTAGTTTCTGTAAAGTTGCAATTACATCATCATCTATTGTTGCTTTTTCATATCCTTTCAGCTCATATTTTTGAATAATATCCCACGCTTCTAACAATTTTTCTCCATTGAGTTCACTGCCCTTGATAAAACTGAGCATATCCAAAATAGGTATAGGATTGTTTAATAATTCATTATATTTCTCCTCATGAATAATATCCTTCAATATCTGTAATATCTTCATTCTAATTCCCTCATAATCTATATCTGACTGTATTAAAGTCCCATCCATATCGAATATAATTAAATCATGGTTTGCCATTATTCTTTTCACTTTCAAGCAATTTTATATCTATTTTTAATAAATTTTAGCATTAAACTTCTATTAATAGAATAGGTAATCTTTTATTATCTTTTATTGTTATTATTTTTGATGTTAAATTGACTTCAAATGTCCCTGAATTTCAAATAATTCACTATGAACCTCTTTATTCAGACCTTAATCTTGTTTTCAACACAGTATTAGAACTCTCCAATGATTTCAAGGAAAAAGGAGAGGATAATGTTAACATCCGTGTTCTTGCATATTTCTATGAAGGATTGTTGAACATTATCAAAGGAGATGACCTATACAGACAAAAGCAGTTTGGTCAATCGTTAGAACACTTCGAGGATGGACTCAAGTTAATCAACAGATCTAGAGCTTCAAGAGGAAGAGAAGGTGACCAGATTTTTGATGAAATGGTTAAGTGGATAAGCTATGCCGAAGGTATGAAAAAAATTACTGAAACTTTTAGTGAAGAGGACATTGAAAAAAGACTTTCTTTAGTAGAAGAGAGTATAAAAGATTTTGAGATTTTCTTGGAAGGAAGGAAAAAAGAACAAAACCGTATTGACGAGATTATTGCAAAAGCAAGAATAAGCTACGCTAACTATTTGTACAAAAAAATAGAATCTTCAAAATACATTGAAAATTCAAAGAAATACAAGAAATATCTTCTAGAAGCAAGATCTAAATTAATGAAAGCTAATTTTCTATATAGATCATTTGATGATGAATTAACAGAACTTCAGAATGTTATAGATGAGATAACAAAACAGCATATTGTTTTTAGAGCTGAAGGATTCTGGGATCAAGGAACAATCAACATTATGAGTAGCAATTTTGCAGAAGCTCTTCGATTGTTCATAATTGCATCTAAATATTATTCGAGAGCCAGTGAAATCTGTGAAAATTTCATGGAACAAAGGTTATATCTTGCTTTATCCAGGATAACTGAAGCTAGTAGTATTGAAGCAAATGCTAGTGAGCTATATAAAAGAAAAGACAAACCAAAACAAGCTAGTGATAAATTCATGGAAGCTGTTGAGGTAATAGATATTGCTCTAGGTCTTTTAACCAGTATTAAAAGTGAAACTCTGATTAACAACATGACAGCACAACGTTCTTTTTATGAAGCATTATCTTTGGAAACAGAGGGTATCAATTTGTTTGATAACGAAAGCTTTGCTGAAGCTGATGAAAAATTTGAACAAGCGATGAAAAAATTGAATGAAACTCAAATAAAAGCTACAGAGGGGAATATTGATCAGTTACTTGAATTCGTTAGAACTGCTAAAAGTGAAATTGAAGGTTATATATCTATGACAAAGGCTATGATATAATAATATGACATAGAAAACCTTAAACCTTTATTTTTTAATATATTATCGAAGAGTTCACTATGATGTTACAACGGTCTACGATTCTTTGAAAATGAATTGTGATGGGCGGACTGAGATGAATTCTTCTTAATTTTATAATACTACCCAACTATGTTTGCAACAATTTCCTTGTATTTGAAGAAAATCAGTCTTTTATGCCCAGTTTCTGCAATTAGTCCATAAGTATTGATTGTATAAGTATCATCTGTGAGTGAGAAGTAAACAAAACCATTAACTCTTGCATCGTTTGCACAAATCTCAAGCATTCTTGTCAATGCTCCTTCTTGAACTCTTTCTCCATACATTACAGCAGACAATCCAAACTCAATAATCCAGAATTCTTTTTCATTTGGGACTATTTTATCAAGATAATCATTTATCTCCTCAATATCTCTTTCATGAATAACATAGTAGTCTATTCCTATGAAATCAAGAGTGCTATTTGTCCATAAAGGCTCGAATATATTATATTCATCACTGAAACCATTAAAAGATAATTTTACTCCTACTTCGGTGTCATTTGACAATGAATGTAAGTGGTTTACAGTGTTATTAATGGTGGTTACCCATGTATCTATTGAAGGAACTTCTTTAAGATAAGCAGTAGAGAAACCAAAAGGTTCAGGATAGATAATAAGATATTCTGGATTACATTCTTCCAATAGTGTTATTGCTTGATTCTCCAAAGTTTCCGTATATTCAGAAAAGCTAATGTTTTGATAAGCCCATGCAGGGGTGCTATATCCATATGTTGTAAGCATTATTTTGAAACCATTAGATTTCAATATATTCATAGCTTGTTTGAATCCCGTAAGATTGTTATCTATTAATTCTTGTCTCACATCTAATTTTACTGTAGATACATTTAATTCTAATAATGCATCTAGCTCGTTTTGGAATTCTGTTTCATAGTTAAAAAGAAAAGCATCAGAGTAAGAGATTGAAGTAAGAGTTACTCCTGTATCAAAATCTGATCTTAAAGAGAACATAGGATCATAGTTCTTTGAAGTGTATGAACTGTAAGAGCTCATAACTCCTATTGCTTGAAAACTGAAGACTAGAAGAAGGATAGCTAACATTGCATAGATACCTTTTGCTCCATTATCCATAAATGATAGAAAAGGTAGAGAAGGTTTTTTCTCAATTTCCTCTACTTCTTGTTCGACTTCATCTAAGAAAACACTCGCTCTTTTTCTCTTTTTGGATAAAGTGTCTTCTTTAGGTTTTGTTGCTTTTTGAGGTAGGCTTATTTTCTTTTCAATTTGCAAAGGTATACAAATTGGAATTATTATCAAAGCAGGATAAGCATAGTTTAATTGTCCGCTGAAAAAGAACGCTTGAAACATTGCATATCCAATAGCTGGAAGAACTAACATCCAATCAAGGAATTTAGGAAGAATAAAAGAAGTCTCAGCTGAGATTTTGTTAATAAATAGTAATGCAGTTAGAATTGCACTCAAAGAAAATAGAATGTTTGTTATTTTTCTCATTACAGTGGATTTGGTGATACCAAGAAAAGAAAATACAGTAACAGTAATATTGTTAATTGTTAGCAGCAATGCCCCTACTAATCCTGCAGTAGTTAAGCTCCCAAACCCATAGAAGAACAATAGGAATGTTCCTACAAAAATAAAGAATCCAGATAGAACATACAAATACATTTTTTCGTATTTTTCATGTTCAAGAGTGAATTTCACAAATGGTTTTTCTTTATCAAACAGATTTATTATATTTTGAAGTAAGAAAGTAATAAAATCTTTCAAAAAGAAATATAGGGGTTTTGCACTTACTGAAAAATTGAAAACGAGAGATACAATTGCTATGACAAATGCTCCACCAAATCCAAATATAGCCATTTTTCCTCACTCTCTAACTTTTTGAGCGTTTAAATGTCTTACCATTCCAAGCTTTTAATTAAATATAACTTCTGAAAGATCTTTAATAGAACCTCTGAAATCCGGAATAGTTTCTTTAGTGATAAGGTCTTCATTTTCGAATGTAGATTCCAAGAAAAATGTTTTGAAACCAAGTTTCTTTGCACTCATATCTCTTAATCCATCATTTCCTATAACTAGTGATTTATTTGGTTCCTTCTTTGTTAAGTCTACAATCTCAAACCAGTATTTACTATTTCCTTTACAAAATTTACTGTTTTCTGCGTGAGTTATATGATCAAAATAATCAGGAGATAAACCACCCCATTCAATTCTTCTTTTTATGGATATTAATGGAAAAACAGGATTGGTTGCTAAAATTATTTTAGCATCAGGTATTTTTTCTCTAATATCTAGAAGTAGTTCCTTAGCTCCATCCATAGGAGTTATTATAGGTTTTATCACATCGAATTTTGTTTCGTAGAAATGGAGAAATCTTTGCCTTATCTCCTCACAATCAGCATTAAATTTTGGACAAAAATCTTGTAAGAAATCATCAAGAGCTGATGTTAACTCATTATCGTTGTATTCCATTATCTCAGTTGAGCTCAGGATTTCTTTAATGAAAGCTTGTGGATCTGGAATCAGATCAATAAAAAACTGAGACGCTGCCCCAAGATATCTTCGAATAAACTCTTCTGGATTAAAATTAATTAAAGTTCCATCTAAATCAAAGAGAAAAGCTTGAAATTGCATTGTAGTCACAACTATGAGAGTTCAAATAATTTGTATTCAGTGTCCAAACATAGACCTATGCATCCTGGTCCTGTATGTGTAACAATTGTCATTCCTATCTCTCCAATTGAGATTTTAGCATCTTTTGATTGTATAGTCTCCTCTATATGTTTTTTAAGAAAATTAGCAGATTCTAAGTTCCTTGAATGCATGATGTAAGCATTGAATTTGTCAGGTTTACCTTTTTTCTCATATGCTGTGTTGAAGGATTCAAGTACTGCAGCTTCATATCCTCTAACAGACTTAACAACCTCCATTTTGCCATCCTCAAAATTAATTACTGGCTTCATGTCTACTAATTTTGCTATCCAGTACTTAGAACGGCTTAATCGACCACCTCTGTGTAGATATTGAAGGTCAGGAACTGTGAAACCTATTTCAAGAGTCTTTCTATAGTTCTCAAGTTCTTCCATTATTTTTTCTCCACCCATTCCTTGCCTAGCTAGTTCTGAAGCTTTCAAAGCAATAAGTCCTAAGCCAAAAGTAGCTAATTTTGCATCATATATATGAATTTTAGCAGGATTTTCTACTTTTCTTTCATACATTCTACGAGCATTTAGAGCACTATTATATGAACCAGATATACCAGAACTAATTACAACATTCAAAACCTCATCTGCTTCCTTACCAAGCTTCTCATACATTTCATACTGATGATGAAGTGTGGGATTAGCGGTTTTCGGATAAACACTTGATGAAAAGAATTTCTCGTAGAACTTATCCATATTGATATCTACATTTTCATAATAAATCTCATCACCAAAAGTTATTACTGTTGGTACCAAAGAAAGATCATTTTCTTTTACAATTTTTTCAGGAATATCTGCAGCACTATCTGTCATTACTTTTACTGTCATAATTCAAACCTTATTTAAGAAAAAAGAGGATTAATTTAAATTTTGCTGGAATCTACTTCAAAAATCGAAATTTCTTGTAACCATTAATGCAAGACAACGAGGTCCAGTATGTGAAGCTATTACTCCACCAATTCTGAATGTTTCACCTACATTGAGACCTGGGTATTGTTCTTGAGCACTTTTAGCAATTTCCTCTGCTTTATCACGAAAATCAGATTCTAGAAAATGTAATGTTAAATCTTTAGCTTCTACACCTTCGAAATAATCGATGAGCATTTTTAGACTTGTTTTAATTGATTTATCATAACCAGTCACACTTTTTACAACTTCAAGGTTTCCATCAATGAATGTTATAATTGGATTCATAGACATTAATTTAGCTGCATAATATTTTGTCTTTGAAAGTCTTCCACCTTCAAACAACCATTTAAGATTTTCAACAGTGAAGTAGAGCTTAACATCCTTTTCTTGCCATTGCTTAATCATAGCTATGATTTCTTCTGCATTGAAGCCTTCTTTTGCTAATTGAGCTGCTTTAATAACAGATAATCCCATTAAGGAACTAGCTGCTAAAGTGTCATATATGTAAATTTTTGCTGAATCTGGATTAGATTTTTCATACATTTTTTTCGCAAATTGTGCATTAGCCACTGCACCACTTATCTTGCTTGAAAGATGAAACGAGATAATTTCATCATACTTTTCACCATATTTCTCATAAGCTACTAGCAAATCATGCTGAGTTGATTGAGAAGTGTGAGGTTGTTTTTCACTTGAATATAGTTTCTTATAGAATTCAGATGTTTTCAATTGCAGTAGTTCTTTGTAATCATCTATTCCAAAAATCACATGCATAGGCACCCAACTAATATCATATTTATCATAAAGTGTTTTATCATCTGGAACATTCAAATCAGCACTTGTATCACATATAATCTTAACAGTCATAATTTCTAACAAAACTAGGTTTGATTTAAGTTTTTTCTGAAGTATGATAATATGAAAAGAAAGATACAGAAGAGGAAAATATATAAATTGGCTGTTTGAAGCATGTTTAGAAGTCACGAAGGAAGACTCAAATGCGTAAGAAAATCTTTACTCTAGCTATAGTTTCTATTACAATTCTCTTAATTACTGGATTTCCTATAATTAGAGCTTCTAACATTACAAATAACCTATCAATCATGCAACCTGACACAGAAGATAGTTTTCAAAATGAACTAATCAAGAATTCTTTGAATGATACAATTCCTGATAGACCATTTCTGGAAATAAAAAAGGATTTCAATTTGACACTATTAGTACCTAATATTGAGAAAAAAACCTTTCAAGTTGAGCCTGGTCAGACAATAAATGTAAACATCACAATAAAAAACATTGGACAAAGAACAGCATATAATTTAACAGTAGTTGATCCAAGTTTTGCAGATTGGGCTATTTCAAGCTTGAACATAAACACACAAAAATATGTAATTGTTCAACCAAATGCAACAGTTTTCTATTATTATTACTTTGTACCAATTCTTGAAGGTAATTACACTCTTGAATCTACAGAAATAGATTACTTCCATCTCAATGGAAGCGAATATAGATCATTCTCTCAGAGATTTAACATCTTTTCAATTATAGAAGAAGTCGAACAAACTATTCAAGGTGAACTTTGGAGTAAGATTTTAGTTTATTGTATAGTAATTGCTGGATCAATAGGATTGGTTGTAGCAGGTGATTATTATCTCGTTAGAAGAAGACGAGTAAAAACAAAGAAAGTTGTAAAAAAAGCACCTGTTCAAAAAAGTAAGAAGGAACAGAAAAGAAAAATACAGAAAAGAAGATAGTTTTTCTTTCTATTTCATTTTTCTAATTCGAATCTATCATTTTATATATATCAATGTTCAAAAAAGTTTGATGACATTAAAAGAGCTTCTAGAAAAAGATTTGAAATTCTTACTTGTTGGTGGAAAAGGGGGAGTAGGAAAAACAAGTGTAGCATCAGCTCTATCGATTGCTTTGGCAGAAAAAGGTAAAAGAGTGCTTATAATCTCAACGGATCCCGCTCACAGTGTTTCTGACTCATTTGATTTGGATTTTTCTTCTGGAGACATTACCAAAGTTAAAGGAGTAAAAGGTGATTTATTCGCTTTAGAAATCAATCCTGAAACAGCTGGGAGTGAAATATCCAAAGCTATAGGCCAAGATGTAGATAGTAATCAGTTTTCAAATTTCGCTACAATGCCCGGATTATCCGAATTACAAGGTTTTAGCGAGGATATGCAATCCATCCCACCACCTGGCATGGATGAAGCTCTTAGTTTTGCTAAAATACTTGAATACGCTGAGGATGATTTTTATGATACTGTTGTTCTTGATACTGCTCCTACTGGGCATACTCTAAGATTGTTGAACATCCCAGAGTTTCTAGATTCATTCTTAGGAAGAATGCTAAAAATGAAAGCATTCATACAAAATGCAATGACCATGGTAAAATCACTTTTTGGTGCAAAAGATGAGAAAGATAGAACAATAGAAACATTAGAAGCGATGAAAGAGAAAGTCCTTATTGCAAGAGATCAGCTAATGGATCAAGAAAAAACTCAATTTGTTAAAGTGTTAATTCCAACCATGATGAGTGTTTTTGAAACAGAGAGACTTGTTGAGGAGTTGAATCAACATCTGATACCTCATGAGTTTAGCGTGGTTAATATGGTTAATCCAGATAATCAAGAATGCCAATATTGTACTCATAGAAGAAAAGAGCATTTAAAGAATATAGAATACATAGAATCAGCATTTCCTAAAAATGATATAACTGTTGTTGAAGCCTTTGATCAGGAGATAAGAGGATTAGATATGCTTTCTCAATTTCGAGACAGTATTATTTAAGTCAAAATCTATTGAATTGAAGGGAATTACATGGTTAAACTAACTGACTCAACAATAGATGTTCAAGATACTTCAGAAGTTGTTTATGCTGATGCTCATAGTCATTTAGTTCCGAATTGGTTTGAATTAGAAGAGATAGAAGAAATCGTTTCTAAAGCACGAAAAGTTGGAGTTAAGGTAATAGTAAATAGTGTTTTAGAATCAGAGCATTATGATTTTGGACTGAAGACAATAAAAAATAAAGGAGTTTTTCTAACAGCAGGAATCGAAATCACAAAAATAACAAAAAACCTAGTGGAAGATCTAAAGAAATTCTTTCAACAAAATGAGGAGAATATAGTAGCAATTGGAGAAATAGGATTGGATTTTCATTGGATTAAGGAGGAAGAAAAACAAAAGAAACAAGAACAGTTTTTCAAGGATTTAATCTTCTTTTCTCAGAAATCAGATATACCCATAGTGATCCATTCTAGAGGAGCAGAAGGGAGAGCTATAAAGATTCTTAAAGAAAGTGGAGCTGAGGATGTATTGATGCATTGTTTTGA
Source organism: Candidatus Heimdallarchaeota archaeon (assembly GCA_016839945.1). GTDB lineage: Archaea > Asgardarchaeota > Heimdallarchaeia > Heimdallarchaeales > Heimdallarchaeaceae > UBA460. The sequence goes on from JAEOTE010000108.1 coordinate 72,935, forward strand.
TGGTACAAACCAACAAGTTCAAGATATTATGGCTATGGATTGGTATATAACTGTTCCAACAAGCACTGTATATAGAAAGAACTTTCAGAAAATCATACAAACTGTATCTTTAGATAATCTTATGTTTGAAACTGATAGTCCTTTCCATTCTCTTCAGAAAGGAGAGAAGAATGATCCTTCAAACATCCCAATTCTATGTAAGCATGCAGCAAAAATTCTTGAAGTAAATGAGAAAGAGTTAGCTCGAATAACTACCAAAAACACAAGTAATTTTTATCGAATTTCTTACAAATAATTGTTTATTTCTCAAAAGTATGAGAAATTAAAACTTTCTTTTCCAAGCAAGAAGCAACTTACTAAAGAAGAAGTGATTTTCTCAAATTTATCTTTTTTGAACACTTTAAGGATTTTATTGAGTTCTTTGGAGAACTCCCCATTAGAAGAGAAATAAACATTTTTGATATGTTTGATATTCTTTATTTTATCGACTCTCTCTCTTATTTCGTCAATTAGTATCTTTGCTGACCTATTGTTTCCTTCTTCACTCCATTTTCCGTAGCTAAACTGGTAGAAAATATAAGGTTTTAAAGAAGAGGTTATAGCAGAAGTTTTGATGGTTTTTCCTACACCCAAATTGCTTAACTGTTCGCTTCTAGTTAAAACATAAGAAGTGATTTTCTTATCTAATCGAATGGCTTCTTTTCTTATTTCATTAATATTTTCTGCATCTGGTATTTTTCTTGCTAACTTTTCTATAAATATTCCAGATGATGTCCCTAAGGTTTGTGTATCGATAATATCTATATCAACATCAGATACAATTTTCTTAGCAACAAGTGCATTTTCAAAAACTGCAGGAGTCGATAAAGAAGAGTGAATGCTGATAAGTGATTTATATTCCTCTGCTAAGTAAGTGTAAAGCTCAACATAATCCTTGATGCTAGGAGATAGTAATTTTGATTTTTCATCCTTTTTAATAACTGATAGTAATTTAGATGTTTGGAGTTCTTGAATCTTTATTCTTTCTTCGTACTTATTGCCTTTTGAATCTTCTATAACATAACCTAGAGGATATATGTTTAAAACCTCATATAATTTAGAAGGTACTTCTCTTGATGTATCAATTACTATTGCAGTATTCATTTGATTAGAGGATACTTCTTTGCAATACTAGATAAAGTTTCTCTTGTGTTAAAATTACTCGCTAGTTTCACTTGTTTCTCTTTCTTCTCTAAATTTCTCATAATCTTCTCTAGTTACTTCAATTGGAATAGTTCCACTCCAACCGCAATCTTTGTCAGTACAAGTGTAATGTCCTGGAATAAATATTTCAGTTGTAGGTTTAGAAGGGGAAAAACAAATAGGACAAACAGTTAGAATATCACGAATAGGTCTTTTTTTTATCTTTGGAAAAAAGTCTCTTTTAGAGAGTTCTTCATTTTCTTCAGGAATAGATTTCACCTTGTGTTAAAATTGAACTTCGATGTTAGAACTAGGGAATCCAAATTCCTCAAGTAGTTGCTTTATTTTATATCTGTGATCCCCTTGTAATTCTATTCTCCCTTCTTTTGATGTTCCACCGCAAGCAAGTTTAGTTTTTAGTTGTTTAGCTAGAGCACCAAGGTCTACTTCATCAGGGTCTATACCTGTAACAAGTGTATATTTTTTCCCATACCTTCGAGTTTCGATTCCCACTCTGATTATCTGTTCTTCTTTGGCAATTTCTTCACAAATGCATAAATCTCCAGGAAGTCCGCAAGTTAAACATAATTCGTCTTCAGACACAGATAAAGAAACGCAAGTGTATATTTATACTTTTTCATCAAACTTCAATTATTTAACTAAATGCAGAAAGAGCAGTTAAAATGAAAGAATCATTTAAATAAAGTCAATTGGTTAAAGAGCTTGTGAAAATTCTCATTGTGGATGCCTTAGCTGCCAATGAAGGTCGTAGAAAATTCTCTAGAGATGCGATTGGAGCTGGTCCACGATTAATAGCTGGAGTCTGTTACAAAAACAATATATTCTCCAAAATAATTCGAGTTGAAGATTTATTAGATAAAGATGTTTTGTCAGTAAGTGATTTTAATTATTTCTTAATCAGTGCAATGTCTGTTGACAAAATAGCAGTTATCCGAGCGATAGAACTTATTCGATCAAAAAATGATTCATCGTTTATAGTTCTAGGTGGTCCGATTGTCTCAAACAAAACAGAATTAGAAGGATACGATATAGATGTTGCAGTTCTTGGTGAAGGGGAAAGAATACTAAATGAATTGGTTCTAAACAATTTTTCAGTTGATGATTTATCTTCTGAAAGAAACATTATTGAAAGACAAGGAAAAATCATTTTGATACAAAATAAAGAGGTTAAACAAAGAGAGATTTTCAATGAATTCCCTCCTTCTGTTTCTCACATAACAGATTACCCTGATTATTGGTATTCCAAAGTTTATGTTGAAATTGTAAGAGGTTGCTCAAATCACTATCGAGGAGAAATAGTCAGAAAAGAAGGAGAATGTTCAGACTGTGGAAATTGTGATTCTCCTGATAGTGTAATGACGGATGAGTGTCCAGAAGATATTCCTCCAGGATGTGGATTTTGTTCTGTTCCTGCAACGTTTGGTCCTCCAAGAAGCAAATCTATAGAATTGATTATAGACGAAGTTAAATCATTATTTGAGAAAGGAGTAAGAAGAATAGTTCTGTCAGCTCCGGGATTTCTTGATTACTATAGGAATCCTGAAAACAAGCAAATATTTTCTCCAACTAAACCTCCAGTAAATATAGAAAAAATATCAGAGCTGTTATCTAAATTAGTAACTGTTAGAGATAATCAGAAACATAAATGTAGTATTTCGATAGAAAACATTAAACCATCCTTAGTAACTCCTCAAATTGCACAAATGATAGGGAAGTTTCTTCCAAATACTTCTATAAGTATAGGGTGCGAAACATTCGATGAAAAACATAGTGACCAAATAGGTAGACCACCATCCCCAAAGAAAGCTCTTGAAGCTGCGAAATTATTTATAAAAAACAACATTCTCCCTCAGATTTACTTGATTCATTCTCTACCGGGAGAAACTGTTCAGACACTAGAAAAAACAAAAGATATTGTTGAGAATCAACTTAAAAACTATGCAGAAAAAATTACTGTATACAAATATCTACCACTACCCAATTCTCCTTTTACAATTACAAATACTTCATTACCTGTATATAGGCACTTACTGAAAGTTAAAAGAGAAGAATTGAAGAAAGCAATTATAAACTTCAATTTAGAAAAGAAGCACTCACTAGTTGATACTGAAATTATTTGTATTGTAGCAGAAAAAGATAGAACTAGAGTAAAAACATATATTTGTTATCCTTTGTTTAGTGGACCTGCAATAAGCTTGGAATCAGAAAAGAACATAATAGGAAAACTTGTGGATATAAGAATAACTTCAGCAGTGAGTGATAAACTAGTTTCTGGTGAATTAATTAGGATTATTGAAACAATATTATAAAAAAAATTATCTTTTATTTCGTATTATAAACCGAATAAAAGATAAACCAAAAATCATTGTTACAAAAATTCCAAAACCTGCATAAGTCGTTTTTTCAGTATCAGTTGGTGTTGGTGTAATTTCAATTCCATATCCTGCTTGTTCTAAATATGTTTCAGCTAAGCTAAGATCATAAACATAAGGAGTCAAACTACTATCATATCCTAAACACATTTCAGGTACAGGTGTTACTCCAGGAGAACCTACACCATCAAATAAATCATCAATAAGAGTTTGTCTTTGAATGCAGTGACTTATTGCTTTTCTAATGCATTTAGCAGCTTCAATTGTACCGTTTGGAGTTAATTCTCCAGTTCCAATAATTGGATGTTTCATATTGATAGATAATTCCTCATGTTTAGGTTCCTTTTTTTGAATCCCACTTATTCCTACAAGTCCTTCCAGATCTTCATAGGTTAGAATAGCTGTAGGATGTATTGGATCTAACACATCAAAACCATCTGAAACAAGTTCAGATAAAGCAGTTGTAAGATTAGATTCTCTTATAAAATATAGTTCATCTAATTTTGCATTTATTCCTCCGGAAGATGTTAAATTATTCCAATATGGATTAGGAACAAGCTTTATGCTAGTTCCTGCATTAAAAGAATTTAACACAAAAGGTCCACATGATCGAACAAGTGTATCTTGCACATTACCTGTAAGAGGGATTTCATCAAATATTGCATAAGTATGTGCTGTTATTGCAGGTTCTACAACACTTTTATCAACTATTCCATAAGATAGATATTTCAAAGGAAAGTTAGTAATTGATGTATATGTGAATTTTACAGTACTGGGATCAATAATTTCAATGGAAGCATTATCGCCAAACATAGATGTAAGAGTAAAATAATCCATGGATCCTACTTCAGGTGTCATGTGTAATTGATAAGAATACTTTACATCTTCTGCTAAAACCGGACTACCATCACTGAATTTTGCATTTGGATCTATATCTACTGTTACACTAAGCTTATCCGGACTAATTGTATAGCCTGAAGCAATTACAGGTTCCCAATAGTAAGTATTGATATTTCGTTGAAATAAGCTTCCATAAGTAGGTTGCGTCCATAACGTAGTAAAATAAGATTCTGCTCTGAAGATATTATAATAATATGAAAAATGAGTTATGCCATATTTTATAACATGATCAACTGAATTATCCCAATTTTCTGCTCTATGATCACAGTAAAACAATAAATCTTCAGTCATCCCTGAAACTTCATTTCTAGCTGCCATTAAAGATTCATTGTAGTATAAAGCAATAGCAGGCAGATCATCATAAATGTAAGATTGAAGTTGATGAGCATAATTTGAACGTTGTGTTGGATTTTGTTCTACAACATATGAATTTAAGATATTATCATAATTTGTGTTGCTGTACTGATAGTGGTTATCACCAAAAGGAGTGAAGCTAGCTGTGTCAAAAAGACCAGTGAGAGCAAGATCTAAGTCCCAATACCATCCAACATATAGAAGATCGTAACCTCCATCCTCATAAACAGGAATATAGCTATAATCTAAAAATGGATATGCCCAAGTTCTTGGACCAATTTCACCGTAACCAACATCATGTATTTGAACTTCTATTCCTATTATTGCTAATTCTTCGACAATGCTATTTACATAAGGAGTTCTAGATTCCTGTGTATTAGGAACAAGTAGATGGAGAGTGAAATAAGGTTCTTCTTCTGTTGCTGAGTTTGAAACAATACAATTAGAAACTATAAGTAATGGAATTAAAAGGATAAAGAAATTCTGTTTTTTCATTTACTTCACTTGTTGGCATTCCAACACTTTATGTTTTCTCATAAAGTTAAAAGATTTTTGGATTCTTTTCGATTTTTTAGAAGAAATTAAGTTCATAGAACAAGCTTAATTAGTAATTTAACATATCTTTCTTGATAAAAATTGATAATATATCGTCGTGCAATTCTAGAAGATATAAATAAACTAGTTGAGCTACGTGTAGAGTTTCTATATGAAGCAGAAGAAATATCAATAGATACTCCTTCTGAAGAACTAAGAAATTCTTTGCACAGCTTCTTTCAAAGAAATATGAAATCAGAACACTTTATCTCTTGGATTGCAGCCAAAAAAAATAAAATTATCGCAACAAGCGGTTTGGTGTTTTATGAAGTTCCTCCTCTTTTTGAGAACATCTCGGGAAAAGAGGCATATCTTATGAACATGTATACACTTCCAATCTTCAGAAGAAAGGGAATAGGAACAGAATTATTAAAGAGATTAATCGAAGAAGCAAGAAAACGAGAAATTAGAAAAGTTAGATTGGTAACTACTGAAGATGGGAAACATTTGTATGAAAAAAATGGTTTTAAATTTAATGAAAATGAAATGTATATCTTGTTGGATTAGTCTCTTGAGGATTTAATTCTCAAGAGTAGAACCACAATTAAAACAGAATTTTGACGAAGAAGGAATGTTTTCACCACATTTACTGCAATTAATGTCTCTAACTGATGATGACACAGTTTTCACTTCTTTCTCATCCCTAATTGCTTGATTTATTGCTCTTCCTATTGCAGAACTAATGAGAGTAGTAAGAAGAATTCCAATGCTTGTAAAAAATGAACTAACGAATGTAATTTTATATAGCAACAGAAGTATGCAGAAGTCACAGATACCTAGTAAAAGAGCTAAAGGTAAGGTTACTGCAGCCCAGTCTTTTTTGTAAACAAAAATACCACAGAATAAACCTCCTAGAAGAGAAGATGTAAACATCATTCCATACATTTGAGGATTATTATAATTTATGAATGCGTTATATGATAACCACAAGAAGAGACCTGAAATTGCAGAGTATAAACTAATAGCTAGAGAATTAGTAAACGGTCCAGTGTCTTCTTTCCAAGCTTTTGTCAATCTAATAAAAGGACCTAATTTTGCTAGGAAAACAATGAGAGCAATACCAGAAATTATACTGATAATAATGAGAAGTATAGTCAGTGTTTCTAAAAGGTTTTGAGGTGTAACTATAGGACCTCCCTCAAAGACGTAGGATCCTCGAACATCAGGTAAAGCAGGCATTGAAACATCAACAATTAATAATTCATAGGTGTTAGCAACATATGCAAAATTATCTGAAACAAATACAGTTCTTGTAATACTAGTTGTTTCAACATACCCCATCATTACAGTAATTGCGGGTGTTCCAACATCTATTATCTTTAAACCCCCAACACCATCAGCAACGAATGCAAGATCATTGAATTCAACAACTACACTTGAAATCTTGTTTGAAGTCCAGTATGATCCTACTGAGTAAGGATCTGATGAATTTGTCACATCAACTATATTCAATCCATTACTTCCGCATGCTAGGTAAGTATAGAAATCCCCAACAAAGATATTTTCACAGTATCCTGTGTCTAAACGACTAATTAGAGTAGGATTTAGTGGATTACTATTGTTTAGTATTAAAAACCCATTAGAACCATCTGCTAGATATATTAAGTCATCTTTAATTTTTACATCCTTAACTTCTCCAATTGAATCATATGTTTCCATTATAGAAATTGATGAAAAATCTGTAGCATTGATTATCTTAAGGCCATATTCTCCTGCAGCAACATAAACAAGATTATTATTAACTACCACATTATATGTAGGATAAGGAAGATTTTCATAACCAACTAGAGTTGGATTCCCGACATCTATTACATCAATTATTCGTAGACTACTGTTACTGAAGAGAGCGAAAATTAGTTGATCTAGAAGAAATGCATCAACAATTTCACCAGGATGATCATAAACACTGATTAGAAAAGGATCATTTTTGTTAGAAACATCAACTATGTGCAAACCTGCAGTACCATAGGAGACATACGCAATGTCTTGATCAACAATTACATCATAAACTATAGGATCCTCAGACTGTGATTTAACCATAAAAAATGTGCTACAAGAAATGAACATAAACATCATGAAGATTGCTATGTAAATGTATAAACTTTTCAGCTTCATTTTCTCTCTAGGTTTAGTTTTTTAACTTTTTTAATGTATCTATTCAAAATTTAGGTTTTTATATAGAAATTTATTAGTGACTCTGCTTATGTTTACATAGGTTTGCTAATTATGTTTACAGAAAGAAGACGTGAGATTATTGCAGCAATATCTAATTCAGGATATGTGTTTTTCTATACTCTCTTTCTGATTTATGGTTCAAAAGAACTCTTTGAACAATCTTGGAATTCCGTTTCCTCTATTTTCTTCTTACTTACTCTGATTTTTTACATTATTATGATTCTTACAATATTGTCTTGGGTCGTTCTTGCTTATCAAAAGCAAAAAACAGATAGATTCAAAGATGATTTGTCTCTTAGTATTTCTGTTCAAGGTTATGCTCAAACAATAATATCCTTAACAATAATTACATTCTTCATGATTATTAGCACCTTGGTAATTATGATTGTTGAAAAAGAAACTGAAAGAAATGTTCTTTTCTGGATAACTCTTTTTGTTGCTGGCATTGTATTAATTCCAAGCTTAGCAGTTTCAGTTAATGTTACTTATTTGAGTATACTTGAAAGAAAAAGAAAATCAGATCTTTCAAAGAAGATAGAAAATTCTAGAAAGGAAGGTTATTCTTCAATTTTTGAAAAAGAAATGGCTAGTTCTTTAGGTTTTGAAGACAGTGAAAGCTGGCATGGATTTGTATCTTCTGGTTATGAAACAAAAGAAGAATGGGAAATAGCAAAAAAATCAAAAGAGAAGTAAGTTATTGTTTTATAATAGAATTTTGTCAACATCTTTCCAATCTTTATCATTATTTTTAAAATCATTACGTTCTTTTTCTGTTGTTTTTTCTACTTTTATTTGGCAGTAATCATCATCACATAGAATGCATTTTGTATGGATTGCTTTATCTTTTGGATTTTTTGCCATCGCTCTAGCTGCGTCAATATAGCAGTAGAGTTTTCCTATTTCTTCTTCTCTAAAATGTTTGAAAACCTTCGCTAAACTGCAATCATAAATCTCTAAACTTTGAAAATCAATATCCTCATTCAAGCTAAACAAATCTCTTAAATCAACAAACTCCTTTCCTTTGTAAACGTATTTACCATGAATGCCATAAAAAGAACTATCTTGATCTGTCTTGGAATATTCTTCTATTTTTCTACCATATTCCATTATACTCTTGATGATTAGCTCTTTCCCTTTTTTTTCACCTAAATTATCCACAATAACTTTCGAATAAGCTAAATGCATTAAAGCTAATCTCGACATTGCAACTTGAACTTGTTTGATTGCTTCCTCAAATGGAACAGTTTCTTTTTTTTCAGTCATTTTAAAATCAACAAAACTCTAATTTTTTAATATAAATCATTTTTGTATCTACTCTGTGGAAAAAACTAAACGATAAAGTAATTAATGTCTTACAACTGTTACTTGATATGGATACTGAAGAACCAAGCCAAAAGAACAATAGACGAATTACTAATCTCAATGCTATGATTTACAGCTTACTATCAATTTTAGTTATATATGGGATTATGGCTTTTGTAGCAAATCAGACAAACAAATGGGACGAGCTTTTCAATATTACTACAGCTGTTGCATCTACTGCAGTAGGTGGATTTCTGTGTGGATTTTTCGTCTATAAAAAAATGAAGGACTGGCTTATTCTTTCACTATTCATAGCTTTAGTGATTTCTATTTGTGGCTTATTTGCTATTATCTTCACAGATGTTCTACAATATGCTTTCTTTGCACCTATACTAGAATTCGGATTTGCATTAGGAAGTTCTTTAGCGGGATATGGTCTAAGTCTTCCTCTTCAGGATAAAAAGTAAAATCATATTTAAATTAGAAGAAATTGTTTTTCCCTTTTTAAACCAATTAAAGAATTAAAATTTGAGAAGAAATGAATTGGAAAATGGTCTTTATTATCTATTCCAAGAAGGAAAAAAGGAAACTAGAACTGACTAGATACAAACTAACTAGCTTTGAAAACGTGAAATTCTTCATTAAACAATTTTTTGAAGAACAAAAAGGTTGGATTGCTGAAGAAGAAAATAAAAACAATGGATGGGGTTTTGAAGTTATGCTAGTAGATGAGTTTGGAAGGGAAATTCCTATCAAGAACCTATATGAATTAATACATAAGGGAGAAGAAATTATGAGTTTTTTCAGCATGACATCTGATGTTGTAGGGGAAATATTAGTTGAAGGTTTAAGTTAAAGAAACTATTCATTAAATTTGTAGAAACCAGTAAAACGATCATAATTACCTTTGAGTTTACCATTGTTGTGGAGGAATAGTAACCAGTTGTGTATTTCAACTGAAAAAGCTAAGAACATACCTTCCATATTGATTTTTGTAGCTCCAATTTCTAAGTAAGTTAAAAGATTGTAAAGACCTTTTTCATACAATGATTCTGCTAACGATATTGTTGTGATTTCTTTAAGATGCATATCATTAGTAGTACTTAGAATACACCAGAGAAAGGCTTTTGCAGTATCTTCTATTATTTTTCTTAATTCACTGCTAACAGCCGTGCCACCATATCGTTCCAAAACAAAAGGAAGAAAAAAATCTTTTAGTTCTTGATAGTCTCTTTCTATCATAGTTATTCTTTTAATTCTTCACTATTAATATTTTTTTGATAGAGAAAAAAATCTAGCTTTTAAGCTAGATAGATTTCCTATTTCTTTTTCTCATATTTCTGCTTATAAGTGCCAGTATCCCTAATAATGGAATACAGATTATAAATCCATAATTTATTTTTTCTAAATATTCGTTTAATGGATAAGGATCAGTTGAGTTAGCGGTACCATCGATTGTATATGGATCTTTACTATCCCATTCATTCCAATGATTCCCTTCTTCTGTTTCTGCTTCATACCATATGCTATTTGTTCCATTATCAAATGCTTGAGAGGTGCCTTCAAGATTATTGTCTATGAATGAGTTGTGATGTATTATAGAATTTTTACATTTTTTTATTACATCAACGCCATAGTTATCATTTTCTGTTAGTAAATTGTAAGAGAGAATGCAATCATCAGATGGTACATCAAACCGAGGATCACCATAATGTACTACATTGATAGAAATACCAATATCATTGTTAGAACAAGTATTGGATACTACTGTACAATCATCAGATCCTGCCAGATAAATGCCTTTGTGATTGTTATTTAAAAGGCTATTATACATAATCGTTGCATTTTTTGAAAAACCCAAATGTATACCTTGGTTATTGCCAGAACAAGTATTATTTTTCAATGTTGAATCGTCTGAATAAGATAGATATATAGCATAAAGACTATTAGTACAATTATTTTTGAATAATGTAGTTTCATCACAATAAAAGAGATAGATACCGTATTGAACGTTGTTTATACATATGTTTTCTTCAATAGAAGCTGTTCCAACTGTAACATGGTCAAGATAAATACCATAATCAGCTGCATCTACGTAGCAGTTGCGTATAATGAAATATTTAGTTGTATCATTAATAGAGATACCTCTTTCTTTAGTAGTAATAATTTCGTAATTTTCAATAATATAAGGTGCTATGGATGTTCCTGAACCAGGAAAACCATAATCAGTGAAATTGTCATCATTAAGTATTTCAATGGGTTCATGGGGAGTTAAAGTTAAAATTGGGGATATTGTTAAATGATTCTCATCGTTAAAAGAAATAGTTGTTGGAATATTAATAGTTAAAGATAGAGCAACAAAGCCTATTATACAAAACGAGATTAGATTTATTTTTTTTAGCTTTTCCATTTTCATCACCACTAAGATTGAAAAAACTTAGTAACTAAATTATTCTAATGAAAATACAAAAGAAATTCGTAAAAAGAACAGTTAAAACCATTTTACAACTTTTTAACAACCTTTTTCATGGAAAATAAGCACTTGAATTTCTCTTAAAATTAGTTGCAATTCTATTTGAACTAAATTATAAAATGGATTTTCTGCAAGAGGATGGAGATCATATGAGTTGGAAGAACCATCAATTGAATAATTTTCTGCTACTAAGTTTGACCAATAGTTACCCTCCAGAAACGTCTCATCGTACCATTTGTTATTAGAACCAGAATCTGATGCTTGCGATGATCCAGCTAGATTATTATCTATGAAGCTATTATGATGGATAGTGTTATTATCAGAACCATTTAACAAAATTATTCCATATTCGTCATTATCTCTTATAAGATTGTAAGAGATTTTACAAAAATCAGTATTATTTAGATTAAGACCTATATTATTATTAATAATTATGTTTTCTTGAATTGTGTAATTTGAAGACTCCAATAGTTCAATTCCTTTGGTTAAACTACTGCTACAAAAGTTTTCAAAAATTGTCCCAGTAATTGATTCTTCTATGTAAATACCTACTTCATTTTCATCACAATTATTTCCAAGTATTTGTGAATTATTTGATTTATGATTGTAAATACCATATTCTTCATTGTTATTACATACATTATTTTCTACCGTAGAATTTGGTGAAAACAATAAAGAAATCCCACACTCCTCATTGTAAGAACAGATGTTATCTATAAGTGTAGAATTGGTAGAATCACCAATTCGAATTCCATGATTTATAAATTCTACTGCATTAGTTAGTTGATCATTATTGTTACTACAATCATTTTTATTGATGATAGAATCTTGAGAATCATACATATTGATTCCACTTAAATAATTTCTTTTGCAAGTGTTATTAGTAATAATAGCTGAATCAGCATTCCAAAGAAAAATACCACTATGTGTATTATTACAGCAGAAATTATCTTTAATTATTGTATTTTTAGAGTTGGTAATGGATATGCCTGCAGCCAGGTTATCGCTACATATATTGTTAATAATGGTTATAGAATCACTATTAGATATTTCCACACCATACTCATTATTTCTGCAGATAATATCAATTATTTTAACTGTACCAGTAGCTATGTTTACAATGAAAATCCCAGAGATATTTGCATTTAGGTAACAATTCTGAATTGTAAAGAACAAAGTTGTATTCCTGATATAAATACCATATGTACTTTCTGTTGTGATGTTTAAATTTTGTATAAGATATGGTTTTTTTTGAGTTCCTTTTCCTTTAAAATTAAAGTTCTTAAAATCTTCATCTCCCCAAATGAAGATTGCTTCATGCTCAACTAGTTTATTTTTAGATTTAATAGTGGTATATAGAATTACTACAGAAGATATAGCGATTACTATACTTAACGAAACTCCTAATATTAATTTTAGATTTCTTCTCACTTCTTCACCATCTTCAATTTATTTTTGGTGTTTATCAAAAATACGATTTGATTTTGATTGAAATTTTCATGAAACCTTTTTACAATCTTCATCTAATCACCTTCTTACCTGTCTCTGTTATGAAAATTCTATACTCTCTTCCCCATTTCTCTTTTATTATCAGTTGTTTTTCCTCCAGAGGAGACAAATTTCTCGAAATCTTAGATTTCGTAAATCCTGTTAATTCCATAATTTCTTTTTGGAGTATTTTTCCTTCATGTTCATCAATTGTCTTTAGTAATATTTTCTGGTTTTCTGTCAGGAATATCTTTTCTATTTCAATCATTTTGTTTTTTTCTCTTCTTCTCATCAATATTATTACAAAAATTGATCCTAATGCAATTCCTAGGAACGGACTAAAAATAGACCAAAATAAAAGGGATTTTGTATTAAATGGTTCATCAAACCATATAAAAATCTGATTAGTTGTATCAGGTAATAAATTCCTAAATTCCCAAGTAATGTAGAATCTATTTCCTGAATCGTCTTTAGTTGCGTTACTTGGAAAATATGAATTCGAAAAATCGTCAAATTCATGAATAAAACTGTTTTTTGGCAACCTTACAGTTATATGATGCCTTTGTGTGAAATAATAGTTATATTTTAAGATTTGAAAATAATAATATGAAGGCTTTCCTTCAACCTTAGGAAGTTCTTTATCAAGATTGTAGGTTACACGAAGAAGAACTGATTGATTGTGATTAATACTAGAACGAAAATATATTTTTATTATTCCTGTTTCATCAGGAGGATCATAAGATAAGACTCCATCTTCATCCTGAATTTGTAGGTTTTTAAATGATTGATTTAATAAATAATCTATCTGCAAAATCTGTGTATTATTTATGTTTTTAATATTAATATCCTCATCCACAATTATTTCATTTTCATTTATGATATCAATAATTGTATGTTGGGAAATGATTACAACAGGTTTTTCTTCTGAATTAGACTTCATTGGTTCAAAAGGGTATACTTTGCTGAATGTCCCATTATTTCCAAAACTAAAGCATATAATTAATAGGAACGTAAAAATGCACTTAAGGAGAATCTTCCTAACACGCATTAATTATTTAATATTTTTTTAAATTTTAAAAGCGTTTCCTAAAAATAGAAGTTTACCAAGCTTTAACTGGTTTGGAAGTCAAGCTTCTTTGTTTATTAATATTCTATTTCTTTCAAAAACAAAACCATTCTTGTTTGAAGCAAGTTATCTAGCGGATCTTCATTAAGAGGGTATATATCAAAAGAACTGGAAGGACCATCAATAGCATAATTCCCCGCAACCCAATTTGTCCACCAATTACCTTCATTAGCATTTTCATCATACCAAGTATTCCCCTCACTTTCATCATAAGCTTGAGAAGTCCCTGATAAATTATTATCTACAAAACTATTATGATGAATTGTATTATTATCTGAATCACTCAGTAGTTTGACACCATAACCAATATTCTCTTTGATAAGATTATAAGATATCTCGCAAAAATCAGTGTTGTTTAGATAAAGACCTATTTCATTTTCAGAGATATTATTTCTTTGTATAGTGAAATTTGAAGAATTATCAAGCATTATACCAGCAAAAGTATTTTGACTGCAATAATTATCAGTAATTGATCCTTTAAGAGCTTCTACAAAGAAAATACTTGCATTGTTTTCATCACAATTGTTTCTAAGTACATAGGAATTATCAGAATTAGAAATATAAATCCCAGACTGTTCATTACCGCTGCAGATATTATCTTCTACTGTAGAATTAGACGATAGTAAAAGGTAGATGCCATAGTCCTTATTATCAGAGCAGATGTTGTTGGTGATTGATGTGTTAGCAGAATCTACAATATAAATTCCCGGACTGTAAGGAATTAATCTAATACTAGGTCTTTTTTCATTGTTGTTACATTTATTGTTAGCAACTATAGAATTTGGCGAATCATATAAACTAATTCCGCTAAACTCATTTCTTTCACATGTATTATTGTAAAGATTAACTGAATCAGAATTTGAAATAATTATTCCATAATCAGAATTATTATTACACACATTATTTTCTAGATTGAAATTGGAACAATCAGAAATAGATATTCCTGCACCAAACCTAAAGTAAATAATTATTTCTGGGTAACTATTATCACTACAAATGTTATTTATTACAGAGAAAGAATCAGAGTTTCTAATTTCAATACCATATCTATTGTTTCTACAGATATTGTTCAATATTTTGAATGTACCAGATTCTACATTCGTGACATGGATTCCAGCAGTATCAACATCTAGATAACAATTTTGAATTATGAAATGTAAAGAAGTATTTCTGATATAAATACCAAAATTACTCGCGCCTGTTATGTTTAGATTTTGTATAAGGAAAGGTTTCTTAGGTGTTCCTTCCCCTTTGAAGTTATAATTCTTAAAATCCTCATCTCCCCAAATTATGATTGACTCATGTTCAATTAGTTTATTATCGGGTGCTAAAGTTACAAATAGAGTTACTGCGGTAGATATAGCTATTGCTACACTTATTGAAATACTTAATATTTTTCTTGTATTTCTTCTCACCATTTCATCAACTTCAAGTTGTTTTTAATATTTATCAAGAATCTGATTCGATTTTTGTTGAGAAAGTCATGAAACCATTTCGTAATCTTCATCTAACCACCTTTTTACCAGTTTCTGTTATGAAACACTTATATTCGCGTCCCCAGCGCTCTTTAGTTATTAGCTGCCTTTCTTCCAGAAGATTCAAATTTCTTGAAACCCTTGATTTCGTGAATCCTGTTAGCTCCATTATTTCTTTTTGGTGTAATCTTCCCCCATGTTCATCAATTAGCTTTAGTATAAGCTGCTGGTTTTCAGTTAGGAATATTTTTTCTATTTCAGTCATTCTGCTTTTTTCTCTCTTCCTCATCAAGAAAAATACTGAAATTGATCCTAACGCTAATCCTAACAATGGACCAAATATTGACCAAAACAATAATAATTTTGTATTTATTGGTTCATCAAACCAAACAAATATTTGATCTACTGTTTCTGGCAATAAATTATTGAATTCCCAAGTAATATAAAATCTATTACCTGTATCAGTTCTTGTAGCGTTAATAGGAAAAAATGAATATGAATAATCATCAAATTTATGGATAAAACTATTTCTTGGTAGTCTTATTGTAACAATATGGCTGTATGTAAAATAATAATTATATCTTAAAATGTGAAAATAAAAATACGAAGGTTTTCCTTCAATTTTAGGAACTTCCGTATCAAGCGTATAGCTTACGTGGAAAAAAACAGATTGATTGTGGTTGAGATCTGAGCGAAGAGATATCTTAATTAATCCTTCTTCATCAGGTGAATCAAAATCTAGTAATCCCTCTCTATCTTGTATTTGTAGATTTTTGAATGATTGATTTAATAAGTAATCTACATATGAAATCTGCGAATTATTTATATTTCTAATAGTAATGTCTTCTTCTATTATTATTTCATTTTCATTTATGATATCTATAATTGTGTGTTGAGAAATGATTTCAACTGGTTTTTCATCTACACTTTTTTTTACTGATTGAAAATTAATTACTGAACTAGAAATCTTATTGTTTTCCAAATTTACTAACAATATAATTAATAGAATGACAATGCAATTGAGGATTTTTTTCCTAATACGCATTAGTTTCAACATTTATTAATGAGTTTTAAAAGCGTTTTCCTAAAAAAGCATATGAGAAATATTACTAAGCTTATCTAGCTTTTACAGGTTTAGCAATCAAGCTCCTTTGCTTAATCAAAATTCTGTGACTACACTTTGGACATTTCACACCTGGTAGCAATCTTAATTCTCCTGGTGTTATTTCATTTTTACATCTTTGGCAAACGTACTTTGTCATCGTTTTTACTCCTTTTCTTCTATTCTTAATTCTTTCTGTTTATGATTTATTCAAGATTTTCAAACTCTTCAAAATTTGAATCTCCATCCATTAATTCTGTTAGAGCTATGTCTAATTCTTCCATTGGTATTCTTATCTGCTTCATTGTATCTCTGTCTCGTATTGTAACTGAATAGTCTTTCTTTGAATCATAATCAACAGTTACACAGTATGGAATTCCTATTTCATCCGCTCTTGCATATCTTTTACCTATTTTCCCACTTTCATCATAGAATGAAAGATACCCAGCTTCTTTCAACTCATTATG
>JAEOTE010000109.1 GCA_016839945.1 Candidatus Heimdallarchaeota archaeon
AAAAGCTTTGGCATGAAGGAGCGGAAATCGGTGAGAAACACGATTTATCGCATTTGCAGATATCTTCTCTTTCTAATATAGCTGTACTTCTTGCTTTTAGAGGTGAATTAGATTTAGCTTTAGAAACAAGACAAAAAATCTTTAAAATCGCTAAAGATAAAATGAGCAAATTGGCTATTGCACTTCTAATATCACCTTTAGCTTGGGCTTATTTTAATAAAGTTGATTACAAAAAATACTTCGAACTAATGCAAGAAAAATTGAGATTAGCTGAAGAACTGAAACTTAAAAAAATGATAGCTCATGCTTATTCTGCAATAGGAACTTATTATGTTGCAGTTCTCAATTATGATGACGCTTTAGAACACTATAATCGCAGTCTTGAAATCCACAAGCGCATGGATAACGATATTGAAGCTTCATTTTTACAGAACTATATTGGCAATGTATATTATCTAAAAGGAGATTTAGATAAAGCTTTGGAATATTACGAGAAAGCTTTACTTGTGTTGGAAACCAACCAACCTCAGGGATGGTTTGCAATTATTTCTGATTTGGCGGAAGTATATTTACAAAAAGGAGACTTAGAAACATCGTTGGAATATCTAGAAAAATTAATGACAATACAAAAAGGATTTCAGAATCAATTTGGTATATCTCATATTTTAACCGAACAAGGAAAGATTTACTGGCAAAAGGGTATGAAAGAACAAGCATTAGCTTTAATTCAAGATGGTTTAGTTATAAGACAGAAAATTGATAATAAGAGTCTTATAGCTAACAGTTTGTCTTATCTAATTCAATTCAACGTTGAGTTAAAGAATATAGAATCAGCAAAAAAATACTTCGAATCTTTAGAGTTAATCAACCAAGAAACTAAAATTAAACAAGTGAATCATAATTACAAATTTTCTGAAGCTTTAATCCTTAAATCAAGTTCTGAATTACGAGATAGACTTAAAGCTGAAGTGCTTCTTGAACAACTAATAGAAGACGATCCTAGCTATTCAGTATTGGTTCAAGTTTTGTTAAATCTATGTGATCTCCTTATACTTGAAATGAAAGAGATTGATGATTCCAAAGTGCTTGAAAAGATCTACATATATGTGAATAAACTTCAAGAGATGCTAGAGATGAACAAATCTCATCTATTACATGTTGAAACTATTAGACTGAATGCTCAACTAGCTTTACTTGAATTTGATATTGACCATGCAAGATCTCTTTTACTCAAAGCTCTAAACATAGCTCAAAAGAACAATTTAGATAGATTAGTTTTAGATATGCTTCAGCAACAAGAGAAACTCACTAAACAATCAATTGAATTAAAGGCTTTAGAAAAAACTTCTTCAACTATATCGCAAAGAATGACAATTGTAGAATTTGATGATTCAATCTCAATAATCAAAAAAACAAGTATAACAGAAACAGTGAAAAAGGATGAAGAAATTTCAAACAAATTGTTTTCAATTCAGATATAAAACTAATTTCTACAATAATTTTATTAATTCTAGTTGTATAGCAAGCTCAGTACACCTTTGAGTGAATGAAATGAATAAAAAAATACCAATTGGAATGGTAATAATAGGAATTATAATTTTATCATTAAGTTTCAAAACAAATGCAGTAACTTCTTTTAATACAGAAAAACAAGTAATTAATTCGATATCCTTAGCTCTAGCTCCTCATGAACCTATTGAGATTTTTAATGATGGAAATTTTAGCGATTATGGCTTTTCTGGTTCAGGAATTTCTGGAGATCCATTTATAATTGATAGCTATGAAATAATAACTACCAGCAATTATGGAATATTTATTAATGGGACAACAAAACACTTTGTCATAAGTAACTGTTATGTGGCTGCTTCTGGAACTGGAATTAGAATTTCTTTTGCATCTGAAGGAACAGCTTCTGTAGTTAATAACACATGTGTGAACCATCAATCTAATGGGATAATAATGATTGAATCATCTGTAGCTGAAATAGCAAACAATACTTGTATTAACAATGGTTATGGTATCTATCTATCCTCTTCTGATAAAATAAATGTAACAGATAATAAATGTAATTACAACCACCATTATGGTTTGAGAACAAGTTATTCTGCTGAGCTGATTATATCGAATAATAGTTTCAGCTACAATGATATTGGAATGTATTTGTATCATTCAAATACTACATCAATTTTGAATAGTACTTTAGATAATAATTTTGATTCAGGAATAATTATATCGCATACTTATCATGCTACACTGAAAAACAACTACTTCTACAATACTGGTCTTCATATCACCAAATATTCTGCACCTAGATTTCTAACCTATACATTAGAGAACAATTGGGTGAATGATAAAAAGTTAGGATTTTTCATTAATCAAAACGAAGTTACACTTATAGATCCTATATATGGTCAGCTAATCATAATAAATTGCATTGAAGTAGTTGTTCGTAATCAAGAGATATTTAATACAAATACAGCTTTATTCATTGCAGATTGTGAGGATTGTATAATTACAGATAATATTTGTAATAACAATAAAATGGATGGAATCTATATCTGTGATTCTTCAATAATAACATTAACTGATAATGTTTGTAATAACAATTATGCAGCCGGAATCGAATTGTCTTATTCAACAACAGCTATTGTAAGTAATAATAACTGCAGTAGTAATGCTGAATATGGTATGCTTTTGAGAACTGTAGATAGTTTGACTTTAACAGAAAATTATGCTAGTGATAACAATGAAATTGGCTTCTCTATAACTGGTTGTCATGAAGCAACAGTAACAAATAACATAGTCACTAAGAACGCAAATGGTCAAGGTTTAGAAATATATTACTGTCAAGATGCGATAGTGACAGATAACAATGTTACTAATAATGGGATAGGAATAAGTGTTGGAATTTCGCCTGGAACTATAATTGAGAATAACACTTGTGATGATAATGCAATTGGTATCTTCTTAATTTCATACAATAATACAATAACTAAAAACACTTGCAAGAAGAATACTGATAAGGGGATTTTCTTATATTTTTCAGATTATTGTCTGATTACATACAATCTCATACAAGAAAATTATGGATATGGATTATACTTATCTGATAAAAGTAAAGAAAACAAAATTCACCATAATTCTTTCATAGCTAACAATCCAGGAGGAACATCTCAAGCATATGATATTGGCGTTAACAACACTTGGTATGATGAAGAAACTAAAGAAGGAAACTACTGGTCTGAGTGGAGAAGTAAGAATCCGTATCCTATCGATGGTAATGCTAACTCTACTGATCCTTATCCATTAAACGAAGAGATGAAAAGGATAAACTATGAATTTATGTACCTTCCATCAATTATTCTTATGGCTCTTTTATTTAGCGTCTTAGGAAAAAGAAAACAAAAACTAAAAAACAATGATTAAACCTTTAAGAAATTTTTTCTTTTTTTCTTTTCATTTCCTTACATTCTTCGAAATCGATGGAGTTATTCCAATAATTTTATAAATCCAAATTGAATGAATTTGGCAGTATACTCTTGAGGGAAAATAGTGAACAAAAAATCACAATTAGGAATTTTAGTTACTGGAATAATCATTTTGTTTTTAAGTATAAATACAATCCCAGCTACTACTTCTTTCAGCATAATTAATCAGAAAGACAATCGACTAAATTTTGTTTTGTCATCACGTCCATCAAGACTTCTCGATTTATCTCTAGTTCCACATTTAGCAATTGAAATTACTCATGATGATAATTTCACAGATTATGGTCTTCCTGGTTTAGGAACAAAAGAAGATCCTTATGTTATAGAAAATTATAATATTACTACTACAAGTGATAAAGGAATCTATATCACTGGTACTACTAAATACTACATTATTCGAAATTGTTACGTAGACGCGGATAGAACTGGTATCTTTATAGATTCTACTAATTATGTTGTAGGAGATACTAATATAGTGAATAACACTTGTACTCAAAATAGATATTATGGAATCCATATTAATTGGTCTGTTGGAGCCAATGTAACAAATAATACATGTACATACAATGGTTATCATGGTATTATGGATACTAGTAGAGATTCTGTGATAATTAATAACATTTGCAATAATAATGATTGTTATGGTATCTATTTGTGGGGTTCTTCTAATGCAATTGTATCAGATAATACATGTAAAGAAAACAGTAATGGTATTTACTTGGAGGGTACCTCAAATTTGGAATTAACTCATAACATTTTCACTAGTAACATTAATGGTATCTGTCTTTGGAGATGCTCTTATAACACCCTTATTGATAACATTTGTTCTGAAAACAGAGGGGAGGGCATTGAAACAGCTATGTCTTCCTGGATAAAAATGATAGAGAACATATGTGATAATAATGGTGCAGGTATCTATATAAACGATGGAGATTCTAATAACCTAACTGCGAATGTTGTTACAAACAATAAAAGAAAAGGAATTTGTTTAACAAATTCTGCTAGTGTTATGTTGTATGGGAATACCTGTAAAAACAATAGTTTAGGCATTGAAATTATAAACTCCTCTGATTTTTGTCTTGTTACTTACAATGTCTTAGAAGAAAATGTAAAATATGGTGTTTCAATAGGAGAATCCATCGAAACTGATAATCCTCGTAACAACACGATTCATCATAATACATTTATCAAAAATAACCTGAACGGTACTTCTCAAGCATTTGATGAAGGAAAACATACTACTTGGTATGAAGAACTAATAAATGAAGGAAACTACTGGTCCGAATGGAGAAGTAAGAATCCATATCCTATCGATGGTAATGCTAACTCTACTGATCCTTATCCATTAAGTAAAAAACTAGAGAAAATAAGTTATGAGATTATAATGATTATACCATCATTCTTTCTAATGGTTGCTTTCTATTGCACTAAAAGAAAAAGAAAAACAATTACTTGAGAGACTAATCTTCTTTTTTTTCTTTATTCTTCTTCCATAAATTTAGAGTCTATGTACCCTCCAAATAGTGAAAGATATTGAGTTAAACAATCATTCTCAGAAATTTTCTCCTCTTTTATATCTTTCTCAAATTCTTTCTTAATCTTGCTTAATTGTCGAACAAAGTTGGTTTTAACTTCATTAAGTTTAATTAAATGATCAATCTTTCCAGTTCTGATTAGAAAGATAGCATGACTCATGTTAGTGATCATTTTTTCGTTTTCCATGAATTCTTCTAGTTTATTATTTCTAGCAGCATACTTTAATTTCTCCTCATGAAGCGCAAAATTGTTTATTATCGTTTCCTGAACATTGCTAGTTAATGAATTCAACCTTTTCATGACTAAAGCTCTAGATCCTGTTTCCAGCAGTTTGGCAAGTCTAATAAGGTTGTTCTTACGAAATTCACTGAATTTTCCAGCTTCTAGCATGGTTCTTAGTTCTGATCCATCTCCTATCACGATATTCTCGCTTTCTTCAAATTCTTGAAAAGCTTGATCAGAGATTTTCCTTATAGCAGTAGATAAATTGTAAAATTTACCTTTTGTTGAAAACTTTCCTGCATCAGAAACAATTAATCCCTCATCGAAAAGCTGCTTAATGTGCCTGTATGTCGTTGGTTCAGGTTTATCAACAAGTTTTGATATTTGCCTATTATTCAAGGATCCATACCATTCTAAAGCTGTAATAATACTGAACTTAACTTCATCCTTGTAGATGTTATCATAAACTTCAAGTATTTCAGCTTCGGTTTTCTTTTTCTGACTCATCTCTCTATCAGTTAGACTTTATAGAAAAAACTTATAAAGATTTCGAAATGAAAACGTTTTCATAATGAAAACTTTATAAATGCATTAATACAAGAAGATGTTAGTAATGAAAAAACGTTATTCCCTAGGACTTCCTTTTATTTGTCTTCTCTTACTATTCAGTTTTCACTTCTCTGTTTCAGACATTCAAGCTGAAGATAATTCCGTTAGAGGTTACTGGCCTACAGATGAATGGCAAACAGCTACTCCTAAAGAGAAAAACATGGATAGTGACAAACTTGAGGAGATGTTGGAGTTCATTGATGATGAAAATTCCAATTATGATTCTATCGTTTTAGTTCGTCATGGTTATATCATATTGGAAAAATATTATTTCAGTTATGGACCTGATGATATTCATCATCTTTGGTCTACTACAAAGAGTTTTATTTCCGCTCTTGTTGGTATTGCATTAGATGAAGGATTGATTGGTAGTTTAAATGATAAAATGCTTGATTATTTCCCGAATAAAACTATCTCAAGCTATGAACCTAGAAGAGAAAATATAACAATAGAACATCTCCTAACAATGTCTTCTGGCATTGCTTGGGACTTTTATTTACATCAAGCTATTTTTAATGGTCATGAGGATCCAGTTGAATTTGCACTAAACCTACCATTAAATTTTGAACCAGGATCACAATTTGAATATATCAATGGAGGACCACATGTACTATCTGGTATAATCCACGAAGTTGTAGATTCAACAGTAGAAGATTACGCAATAGAGAAACTATTCAATCCTATAGGAGTAAAAGATTTTTTGTGGAGAAAAGATCAACAGAATGTTACACAAGGATCTTATGCATTGAATCTAAAACCAAGAGACTGTGCTAGATTTGGTTACCTCTATCTTAATAATGGCACATGGGATAATCACCAAGTAATTCCCTCGGATTGGATAAGGAAATCAACAGAAGAGTATTGGAATTTAACTTCTGAAGTGAGTTATGGCTACTTATGGTGGATTTATCCATACAATAATTGCTTTGCAACTAGAGGGTATGAAGAACAGAACATTTTTGTTTTACCTGAATACGATATAGTTTTCGTAACAACTGGTAAATCTCCTTCTAGTTCAGTAGATCCTAGATATTTAATTGATGATTACATTATTCCCGCAGTAATGCAAAGCACAAACAAACTATCGAATAATTTCATTATCTCATTAATAGCAATTATTCCTGGACTTTTCATATATTATTCAAGGTCTACCAAAAGGAAGAGGTTCAAATGATTGAAGTTAAACAATTTTTTATTTTTTATTCTATAACTTCTTTTATTATATTTTTATTCTATGTGGTTCTAAAATTATTAGCACTCCTAATTGACGGTTCATTTTGGGTTTTTGGAATACATGAAGTAATACTTGTTGGTTTTATTGGAACCTTTATCCCTATGCTTTTAGTTCTGATAATTCTTCCAAGAGTGATTATTTCTATTGGAAATTTATTCACTTTTAGCATTCAAACATAGAAATTAAAAAGACATTGAAAAACAATTTTTTTATTTCTTATTCGAAGATTATAGCCACCTAGATAGAACTTCATCTGCACCAAGAATCAGATCTTTTAGCATCTTTCTATCTTCTTTTTCTTCCATTTCTATTCTTCTGTGTTCAATCCATTTACCTAGTTTTTCAACAAGAATTTCTTCAAGTTCAACAATTATTCCATCTTTTATGCTTTCTGTCATTTCAAAGCCTCAAATAAGCAAATTGATTTCTCTACTAGAATAATAGATTTTTTCAATATATTAGCTTGTAATTCCCCCCTACTATCCACATGATGTAAAGAAAATACAATTGGGAAATACCTTTTCTTGAAAAAACTTGCCTTATTTAGAACATATTCTACCTTTTTGTCTTTCTCTTTTTCAAAAAAAGCAGAAAAATTTAAAAAAAATAGTTAAAATAAAACATGTTTCGATAACTATACTGTCTTAACACTAAATCAAATGAGAAGAAAGTGAATATTGTGATAAGAATAAGAAAAGGATTGTTTCTAAGTGTAAGTGTTGTTATGATTGGTTTCTTAATAACCTCTTTCGTATTTTATACCTCTGTCACTCAAGCTTTAACAGAGGATAAATTGAATCTATTTGAATTAAATTCCTATGATAGATCTTCTTGGAAATGGACAACAACAGAAGTAGTCTCAACAGAAAGTACTAGTGACTGTGATATTTATTATCCAGCATCTATAGCAAGTGATTCTGAAGGAAACATACATGTAGCTTGGGCAGATGAAACAAACTATTTATCAGCTGGTACAGACATGGATATATTCTATAAACGTTGGAACATTACTACCTCTTCCTGGACAACAACTGAAGTAATCTCAACTGAGAGTTCAAGTGATTCAAAATCACCTTCTTTGGCTGTTGACTTATCAGGAAATATTCATGTTTCATGGGACGATGTTATAGGATCAGATAGAGATATATTTTATAAGCGTTGGAATGCTTCTACTTCCTCCTGGGATAGCATTGAAGTCGTTTCAACTGAAAGTGGATCTTCTTCTAGATATACTTCTATGGCAGTTGATAGCCTAGAAAATGTGTATGTAGCTTGGGAAGATGGTAGCTCATATGCAGGATCAGGATTAGATACTGATATCTTCTGTAAAAAATGGAATGTTACTACTAATTCGTGGAGTACTACAGAAGTTGTTTCAACAGAGAGTACAGCTGATTCGAATTGGCCATCTCTTGATGTAGATTCTATAGGAAACATACACATAACCTGGCACGATTTAACTAATTATGATTCTTCAGGTTCAGATCAAGACATATTCTATAAGCGTTGGAATTCTTCTTCAGAATCTTGGACTACAACAGAAGTAGTTTCAACAGTAAGTACAGATAGTGCATATCTTCCATCTCTTGATACTGATTCTTTCGGGAATGTACATATAGCTTGGGATGACTATACCGATTACTCTGGAGCTGGTACAGATCCAGATATTTTCTATAGGTATTGGGATGCTTCTACTTTTTCATGGAAAAATACAGAAGTTGTATCTACCGAAAGTACACTTGATTCTTACGCTGCTTCTCTCAAAGTAGATAAATTTGGTGACATACATATAGCTTGGGAAGATTTTACTAATTATGCTAGTAGTGGAGATGATACGGATGTCTTCTATAAATACAAGAATAACCTAATTTCCTCCTGGACAACAACAAAAGTTGTTTCAACAGAAAGTGCTAATCATGGTGGTTATCCAGCTCTAGATATAGATTCTTTTGGTACTATACATATAAATTGGTTAGATATGTCAAACTATGATTCTAGTGGTTCTGATATTGATGTTTTCTACAAATGCTTTATCGGACCTCTTCCTGTACCTGAATTAGCTGATATTATACCTAATCCTACTGAATTTCAAACAATTCATCTAGACTGGAATGATGTACCTAGAGCAACTTTCTATCTTGTCTATCGCTCTACATCATTCATATATGATGTTGTAGGATTATTTCCGCTTGCTCAGATTTCTGAAAGTGAATGGTCGGATTTCTTGATTTCAGAAGGAGAGTACTTTTATGCAGTTGTTGCTGGAAACTCTTTAGTAAACAGTCCTGTGTCTAACTGTGTATCTGTAATATTTGATAGTCCCTATATAAGTGAATATGCTGTTATTCCAAGTTTGTTTTTTGGGATTATTGTAGTCTCACTTATAGTCATCAAAATACATAGAAAAAGGTATAAAGAAATAGCTTAAGCAATTTCTTTTTTCTTGCCTTACATCTTTTTCAACCTACCTTCTAGTATCCTCTTTTTTTAGATGGGGTTCCTTTTAAGAAGAAAATACCTCTGTTTCCACTGGAATTGACTACAAGAAAGAAATATTTTGAAACACCGTAGATTATATATATTAGCACTTCAAGATTCTTTATAATTAATTCAACTTGATGATTAAAATGAATAAAAATGATATCATTTCTATAATAAGTATCATAGTTACTGCAGCTATTGCAACAGGTTTAGCATTTGCTGGAAGTCAAGGAGGATTAATACTTTTTGGGAGAATTCCATTATTTGCATTGTGTATAATTATTGTTTTTGCAATTCAGTGGATTGTATTCATTCCATCTTATTTTCTAAAAACAGAAAAATTCTTTGACTTAACTGGTGCTCTAACTTACATAACAGTAATCATACTAGCAGTAGTTCTAGGTTCAGGTTTTACTGTTAGATCTACAATCTTAATGGTATTAGTTATAATCTGGGCTTCTCGACTTGGTTTTTACTTATTCAGACGTGTTCTAAAAGTGGGTGAGGATAAGAGATTTGAAGAAATCAAGAAATCTTTCCTTCGATTCTTAATGACTTGGACACTTCAAGGAATAT
This sequence comes from Candidatus Heimdallarchaeota archaeon, assembly GCA_016839945.1. GTDB lineage: Archaea > Asgardarchaeota > Heimdallarchaeia > Heimdallarchaeales > Heimdallarchaeaceae > UBA460. The sequence goes on from JAEOTE010000109.1 coordinate 10,147, forward strand.
GGATTAGTTTCACTATATCAGCAGCTTTAGCTGCAGTTACAATTGTAGATTCAATTCCATATGGTGCATATGATTGGGTACTACTTGTAATCGGTGGACTAGTTTGGTTGGTTGGATTCAGTTTTGAAGCAATTGCTGATTATCAGAAAAACAAATTCAGAGCTGTTCCTGAAAATAAAGGTAAATTCATAACCTCTGGATTGTGGTCTATTTCCAGACATCCTAATTACTTTGGTGAGATTGTCATTTGGATTGGAGTTGCCTTGATAGCATTACCAACTCTTGCAACTTGGAGATTTGTAGCATTAATTTCCCCAGTATATATAATATTACAATTAACATTAATCAGTGGAGTATCAATGTTAGAAAAGAGAGCAGACAAGAAGTGGGGAGGACAA
>JAEOTE010000110.1 GCA_016839945.1 Candidatus Heimdallarchaeota archaeon
TCTCTAGCTTATGAATATAGTAATAGGTTATTATTTGCAATTGATATAAGTGGATATGCACCTGTTCATAAGACGGAATTATCCAAGATTATGGCTCCTTTAGATAAATTATTTATTGGAATAGGAAAGCGATCTCATCGATTATTCAAATTAGCTCATTCATATATGGGTAGGATTGCAAGAAAAAAGTCTCCTCAAAAGTTTTCCAAAATGTTCAAATCTGCATATAGTGAAACTGATGCAGAAATTTTACAGGATGAAGAAATGGCTAAATTTTTTAAAGTAGATATGGAGGAAGCTTTCAAGAATGGAGCAAATGGACCATCTTGGGATGCAATAAACATATACTCAGATTGGGGATTCAAGTTACAGGATATAGATTTCAAAATACATCTCTTCCATGGAATTGAAGATATAACTGTTCCATTGAAATTTGCACAATACAAAGCAGAACATCTACAAAATAGTTCATTTACCAAATATGAAGCTGAGGGACATTTCATGTTTGTAAGAAAATTTGAGGAAATTCTCTCAGAAGTAATTCAGTAGTACAATATTTCATTTACAACGTATGTGCTTTCATTTTGATAGGTATATATAACTAGAATGCCAATTCTAAATTATATCAACTTTATAACGGTTGTGAAATAATTGGATAGAGAGATACTCAAAGAGAAGAAAAGAGAGTTAAAAGAAAACGTAAAAGGTAAACTATTCTTCATGGGTCTAAAACATAAACTTCGATTTTTGATAGAAGTTCTGAAATTAGTTTATGCAGACATTAAATCACCTCCATTTCGTTCAAAAGATAGTCCTCTCAGTTAGCAATCGATTAATGTTCCATTTTTTCACTTGAAAGATTGCTTGAAGGTCTACTTCCAAGAAGGGAGACTTAACAAAAAGGTATCTTATAAGAAAATAGACACACATTTAACCTATTGCAATAAAGATTTAAATTTTAATGAATAAATGTTATATTAAACTATGTAAGGGAGTTAGATGAAAGAAAGAATTGTGAAAATCAAGGAATTTTTTATTAAAACGCAATCTATTTGCGTAATAACACTAATTCTTCTTTCAACATTAGTTCCTTTCATTTATCTGGGAAATAACTTAAATTACCTTTCTAAAGTTATGAATAATGATTTTGTTGATAATCTAATAGATTCAGAAACTGATTTAGTATCAGACAAAATATCCCAAATAGATAATAGAATTCATTTTTCATACATACCAATAGATGACATTAATGGAAGTGGTGATTCATTTACAGTAAATGATAATCTTCAAGTTTATCATCCATTCAGTTTAGAGCTAGATTCAGATAATGGAAGATCTGATTCATATACAATCTCAACAATCACTGATTACTCTGTGGAATCACTTGAGTATGATATGGAAATAACTAGTAAAACTGATTTTTTCATTCAACAAACTGCACATAATAAGGATGAAATTTTAGGTTCAAATACAATAAGAGTTGCACAAGGTTTCAATGTACCCTGGACTTATGGAGTATTTACTGGTGCAAGGATCTATTTGATAATTGATACAGCAATAGGAGCTGATGAAATAGAAATGTTTGTTGTAAGTGAAAACGTTACTGATGGCACACCAGATTTATCGAATATTTTGAGTATAGAAATTGATGGACCTTATAACAGTACTAATCCTATAACTGAAAGTACTCCTTCAAATACTGTTTTTTATAATTTTACAGATACTATTTTGAGCTCAGGAGATTACTATGTTGTAATAAATATTACCAACTATGACGCGTCTAATAATGATGGTTTTAACTGGAGAGGACAGCAAGGATCAATCTATGCAGATTCATACGTTCATGATGGTTCAAGTTGGTCATTAGAAAATAAGGATTTTATACTAGCACCAGAGCTCATGCCTTCCTATTCTGATGGTTCTCCATTAATTTTTGCTGATCCCACAGATATTTCTTTAGAAGACAATGGGACTCCGATTACATCTCTGACTCAAACGATTTCTTCCACTGGATCTCATACAATAACAGCAGATACTTCAGTTCAAATTTCTTTGAATAATAGTTATTCTTTTAGTAGACAATTTTCTTCTTTATCAAATTATCAAATATCAAATTCTTCATTTGGTGATTATAGTGTAAATTGGTTTGTTGACTGGTTCATTCCACAAGTCTCCATTGTTCCATATGAAAATCCAATTCGTTTTCAGAATTTCTACACACCAAATGATTGGAATGATACATCCTTTGAATTTATGATAAATGATTCAATTCCACTGTCTGGAATGAAAATTAGTACAGGATATGTTTGCTATTTGGAGAATATTTTGTCTAGCAATCTTTATTCATCTGGAGACATAACTCTCCAAACATCTACACCAAATTATCTATTCGGTTATAGTATATCTGACGAACTTACTGAAACAGATACTTTCAATCTTGGATACTGGACAACAGATGGTAATAATGCAACAGGATATGAAGGTTCAGTAATTGATGCTCAAGTTCTTATCAAAGATACAAGTTATTCAGATATAACTACAGGAGAGTTGAATTTCACGATTTTTAATACGAGTGGAGAAATAATTCCTCTCAAAGCTGGATTACCTTCCAATCTTTCTTATGTTGACAATCATTCTTATTCAATTCTATCATCTTCTCAAATTTCATCTGGTGTTTATCAATTAAACACATCTTTTGATCCTTCAGTTTATGGAACTGATATTGCAGGTTCTTGGACTGTAATGTTACATTGGGTAAATGGAACCGAAGTTGGTTTTGTGTCAAAGCAAATACATGTTAAAATTGCTACAACTGCAAATTTTGAATGGGAAATTTCCCCAGGTTCTGATATGTGGACTTCGGATAATTTGACTCAAGTATCTAGAATAAATGGAGAATCTCTAAGAGTAAGAGCAGGATATTTTACTACTTCAGAACCTTATTTTTCAGGAATAGGCGTTCCAATAACTGATGCAAATGTGAGTTACTATGCTAGTTGGTTATCATCAGGTACTCTTGACTATGAAACACAATATTATGAAGCATCTATTATTATAGATGTAATCGGCGGGGAATACTCTATAGATCTTGTTGCAAGTAGAATACTTTATTCAACATACACAATTGATTTTCCAATACTTGTATTGCATCAATTCAGCATTTCAGCTATTTTAAGTGAATATCATATAAATTTCTTAGATAACATAGATATTCGATTTTCGCTTGTAGATATTTCAAACATGAGTACTCCTATTCTTCCAGATAGTATTACTCTTCTCTTAAATGGAACAGCTATTTCTAGTTCAGACTATTCATATGGTTTAGAAAATAATTTCTTAGAAGTTAGTTTAGATATTCAAAATCTGAATCTAGAAATCAGTTATTATGAACTAAATATTTCAGCATCAAAAAATTACTTTATTGAGAGTTATTCAAAAGAAGAAACTTCAACAATAGTTTATTTGCACACAGAACAGATTCCAACGACAATTCAACTAGTGTCTTCTCCCTCAGCAATATATCAAAATAACCAAACTACAATTTCTTTTAGATATATAGATAATAATCATTCAACACCTATTAGAGATGCTATTTTTAGTGTTGAATCTGACATTACAGAAATGGAAATAGTTACACAATATGAGGAAGAAGGATTATACACTGTAGTTATTCGAATATTCGAACCAACAGAAACAAGTATGAACATCTTCCTAAGCATCTCAAAAGATGGTTATGAAGCAAAAGCGAATATTCATTTAACCACTTTAAGCATTGATGAAATTGAAACACCAATAATAACAGATCCAAATGGTTTAGGAACATTAACACTAATTCTTATCATTGTATCCGTTACTCTAGCAGTCCTTCTGTTAGGTGCTTCTTATTTCTATGTTAGATTTAGACGAAAGAAAATGATACTATTAAACAAACAAGAAACAGAAAAAGCGAGAAATATCTTTCAAAGTGTGATGATGATTAAGAAGATCTTAATTGTTCATCAGGAGACAAGTCTTCCTGTTTTTGATTTAAATGTTTATGAAGATGTAGATTTCGATCCTTCAATGGTTTCTGGTGTTTTACAAGCCATATCTTCAATTGGTACAGAAATGATAAAAGCTCCAACTGGCGTTAAGAAAATTGAGTACTATGGTTTTGTGGTTACAAGCGGATATAGCGGGGTTTATACAGTCTACATATTTTCAGAGACAGAATTATGTATAGAAATGGTAGAAGGCATTTCAAATATAGCACAATGGTTTGATATAATTTTTGGATATGATGGCACTAAATGGGATGGATCTATGGAGCTTTACCATGATTATGAAAATCAAATTAGAGAGAAAGTTGCTGAAGAGCTATTTCTATGGTTACTATATCCCCTTGAATTAGTCTCTGGAGTTTCAGAAAAATTAGAAAGTATGAAAGAAATCGATAAGGTCCTTATTAAATTTCTAAAAAATAAGGGGGCATCCTCTGTAATACAAATAACAGATCAAGTTCAAGAATATGAAGATGAAGAGATTATTCGAAGCATTATAAGAATGAAAGATGAACAAAAACTAATAGTTCAAATTGAATAAATGTTAAATTCGTTATTCTTTTGTGATTGATACTTTAATTATTTAGAGAATTAGATATTTAAATTACAGATAATATGTGGAGAGAGATTCAAAAGATCTGTTGAGTTGTTATAATGGTGACGAAGATGAACTTTGATGAACATGACAATTTCATCTTTAGAAATTTCAGAAGTATCTATCAGTCTGTCTTCATGATTCAGAAGATATTAATTGTTCATCAAGAAACAAGTCTCCCTGTTTTCGAGAAAAATATTGTAAATACTGTATCCTATGAATCTTCTATAGTAACAAGTATTCTTCAAGCAATTTCAGCTATAGGGCAAGAAATCTTAGGATGTCCAACTACATTTAAGAAGCTTCAATATCATGGATTTGTTGTAACAAGTTCATACTTCAATGGTTACACTATCTATGTCTTCTCTGAGACAGAGCTTGTTAAAGAATTAGAGAAAGGGATGCAACAAGTAATCAACTGGTTTAGTTATACTTTTGGTACTGGAGATGAAAGATGGGATGGTTGTATGGATGTGTTCAATTATAATAGAGATATAATTGAAAGTAAAATAGTTCAATATCTCTTCTTATGGTTATTATATCCTTTCCAGTTAAATAGGAATCAAAAAATCAAGGAAGAAGACTTAACAGAATTGGGAAGAATATTGATGGATTGTATTAGAAAAAGAGAAAAATGTACTCTTGCACTAATTCTGAATGAATATAACCAATATGATGAAGAAACAATTCTATATGAAATCTTTAAGCTTGTGAATAATAAATATATTACTGTTTCAAATAATGATTAGAACATCTTTCTATTCAAAATTCATAATAAAAGGAGGTAACATGAATTAAAACTAAAAGAATTTCAAAAGATTCATATGTTACCTTAATAATTTTAAATAATAGGTAGTATCTATAGTAATTTAATAAATAAAAATGAGGTAAGTATGTTTTGACATATAGAAAAATATTCCAAGATGTTTTCATGATTAGGAAACTACTCGTTGTTCAACATGAAGCATGTTTACCTATTTTTGAGATGGATCTAAACAGCACAATAAAGATAGATCCTTCAATTTTATGTGATTTCTTACAAGCAGAAACTCCAATAGAAGAACGAAAAATAGATGAGGATTCTACAATTACTAAAATAAAATACCATAGTTTCGAGATAATTAATGCAACATTTAGTACTTATTCAGTATATCTGTTCTCTGAAAGAGAACTTGATAAAGAAATGGATCTGAAAGTACTTGAATTAGCAAATTGGTTTAACCTAATCTTCGGTTTTGATACAACTGAAGGTGAATATTCGAAGGAGTTTGCTGATTATTATAGAGAAAGCATCCAAGCAAAGGTTCTAGAATTATTCGATTTTTGGCTTCTCTATCCATTAGAATTGAATGAAGTTGTATTTAAGAATAGCAACATAACAGACTCTATAGAACAGAAAATTGTTTCCAATGTAAAAGAAAGTTACCAAACATCAGTTATGAAACTATTACATGATTTTAAAGAACTGGATGATGAAGTAGTACTGCAACGGATATATGATTTAGTTAATAAAGAGATTATCAAAACAAGTGTAACCGATGATTACACTCA